>WHTS01000071.1 GCA_009377585.1 Betaproteobacteria bacterium | reverse complement strand
GAGAGGAGGGGAAAAACCAAGTCTCCCCTCCTGACAAGGAGGGGCGGGACGCGACAAGGTCGCGGACGGGGGCGAGGCCGGGAATTCGCGGACCATGGTCCGCGCCGGCCGAACGGCATCGGCCTGCATGCCGATGCGCGCCCTGCAAGGGGTCCTGGCGCCCGTCAAGCTCCGGGCTGATCGGCGTTGGGAAAGAACAGCTGTTCGCCGCCGAGCTTGTACGCGGCGATGGCTTTCTGCCCTGCCGGCGAGATCAGCCAGTCGATGAAGGCCTGCGCATCGGCTTTCTTCACGCTCGGGTGCTTCTCGGGATTGACCAGAATCACGCCGTACTGATTGAAGAGCCGCTTGTCGCCTTCGACCAAAATGGCGAGCTCGCCGCGGTTCTTGAAGGCGAGCCAGGTGGCGCGGTCGGAGAGCACGTAGGCGTTCATCGACGACGAGGTGTTGAGCGCCGGTCCCATGCCCTGGCCGGTCTCGCGATACCAGCTCGCTTTGTCCTTGCCCACCTCGATTCCGGCCACCTTCCACAGCCGCAGCTCGGCCATGTGCGTGCCGCTGCGATCGCCCCGCGAGACGAACGGTGCCTTGGCGCGCTCGACCTTGCGCAGCGCTTCGACGATGTCCTTGCCGCCGGCGACCTTGGCCGGATCCGCTTTCGGGCCGATCAGGACGAAGTCGTTGTACATGACCGGCTGGCGCTTCACACCGTTGCCTTCGGCGATGAACTTCTCTTCCGCGGCACGCGCGTGCACGAACACGACGTCGGCGTCGCCGCGGCGCGCAAGGTCGAGCGCCTGCCCGGTCCCGAGCGCGACCACGCGCACCTCGATGCCGGTCTTCTTCTGGAACTGCGGCAGGATGTGCTTGAACAGGCCCGACTGCTCGGTGGACGTGGTGGATGCCACCGTGATGAAGCGCTGCGCGGCTGCGTTCGGCGCGAGGGCGAGCGCGGCGATGAGCGCAACGAGGGACATGATCGTTCGTTTCAGTGCCATGGCAGTTCTCCTTTGATGAAAGCGGCAGCTTCGGGCGTTTGCGGTGTGCGGAAAAAGCGTTCGACCGGCGCACGCTCGACCAGGCGCCCGCGATCGATGAACAGGATCTCGTCGCCCAGGCGCCGGGCTTGTCCGAGGTTGTGCGTGGTCATTACGACCTTGGTCCCGCCGGCGCGGATGCGTTCGACGATTTCTTCCACTTCGCGCGTCGCACCCGGGTCGAGGTTCGCGGTGGGCTCGTCGAGAAAGAAGACTTCGGGCTCGATCGCCCAGGCGCGTGCGAGCGCAAGCCGTTGCTGCTCGCCCCCGGAAAGCACGCGGGCGGGCCGCTTCGCCGCATGCCACAGGCCGACCGCCCGCAACGCGTTTTCGGCGCGCGCCACCCGCTCGCGACGAGGCACGTCCGCGAGCGCGAGCGCGTACGTCACATTGCCCAGTGCCGAACGGCGCAGCATCACCGGGCGCTGAAACACCATCGCCTGCCGTAAACGCCGTTGCGCTTGCGCGGCCCCCCGCCACTCGATGCGGCCCGCGCTCGGGGCCAGCAGCCCGTGGCACAGGCGCAGCAGCACGCTCTTGCCCGCGCCATTGGGGCCAAGAATGACCGTGCGGGAGCCGGCCTCGATGGCGCAGCTGACGTCGTCGATGATGGTGCAGCCGTTGACGCCGAAGCTCACGTGATCGAGCACCAAGGGCAGCAGCGAGGTGAGATTCATCGGCGGGCGGCTGCTATCCATAGCGATGTTGCGCCCCGGTCTTGATCGCCTGGGCCGCGGCGTTGATGCCCAGCACCAGGCACACCAGCACGATGCCCAAGCCCAGCGCGAGCGGCAGGTCGCCCTTGCTGGTCTCGAGGGCGATGGCGGTGGTCATCACGCGCGTCACGCCGTCGATGTTGCCGCCCACGATCATGACCGCGCCCACCTCGGCGGCGGCGCGGCCGAAGCCGGCGAGCACGACCGTAACCAGGGAAAAGCGCGTGTCCCATACCATGGTGAGTCCCGCTCGCAGCGGCGTTACGCCGAGCGAGCGCAATTGCTCCGAGTATTCGCTCCACGCGTCTTCCACGATCTGGCGGGAAAGGCCAGCGACGATCGGCACGATCAGCAGGGTTTGCGCGATCACCATGGCGGTGGGCGTGAACAGCAGTCCCAGCGGCCCCAGTGGCCCCGCGCGCGACAGGACCAGATACACGACGAGCCCCACCACGACCGGGGGCAGCCCCATGAACGCATTGAGCGCAACGATCGCCGCATGGCGGCCTGGAAAACGCACGATCGCGATGAAGGCGCCGAGCGGCAGACCAATGAGCGTCGCCAGGCAGGCTGCGCTCAGGCTCACGCCGAGGCTCAGGCCGACGATGGCGGCGAGCTCGCTATCGGCGCTCGCAACCAGTCGCGCCCCTTGCGCGAACGCCGACCAGAAGTCTTCCATGGAAGTATGCCGACCTGGCCCTATTTGCGGGCGCAGGAATTGTATGCCAGGCTGGGCGCTGATTCGAATATGCAGGATCGTGCATATGAAGCTCGGCAAGTCGCAGCCAACCATTGCGGACGTGCGCATGCGCGGGTTTCCGTCCCGCGCACAAGTTGCGACTGCGCTCGACTGGATCGAGCGCAACGTGCGCGCGCTCGATCCGGAAGCCGTCGCGCTCGACGAGTTGCATGGCCGTGTCCTCGCATCCGCCGTGACGGCCGGGTTGGACGTGCCCGCATTCGATCGCGCGGCGATGGACGGCTATGCGCTGCGAGGCGCCGAAACGATCGGCGCCGCCGAATACAACCCGCTCGCGTTCGAGCTGCGCGGCGCCGCATTGCCCGGTCGTCCGTATGACGCTGCGGTTCTGCCTGGCACGGCGATACGCATCATGACCGGCGCGCCCATGCCCGAAGGCGCGGACGCGGTCGTGCCGGCCGAGTTCGCGCTCGAGCGCGATGGCCGGGTGGAAATCGCGGCGCCGCTCGCCACGGGCAAGAATGTCGGCCGGCGCGCCGAGGATGTGCGTGCGGGCGCCGTCGTCATGCAGGCCGGACGGCGGCTGCGCGCTCAGGATGTCGGCCTGCTGGCGTCCATCGGCATCGGTGCCGCGTCCGTGATCCGGCGTCCGCGGGTGCGCATCGTCGCAAGCGGCGACGAACTGGCCGCACCCGGTGCGTCGAAAGGGCCGCATCAAATCTACGATGCCAATTCGCCGATGCTGCGCGGGCTTGCCGCGCGCGACGGCGCGCTGCTCGAGTCCGCGCTGCGGGTTCGCGACGACCGGCAGGCGATCCGCGAGGCGATGCTCGCTCCCGGCGCGGACGTAGTGCTGATCTCCGGAGGCTCGAGCGTGGGCGCGGAAGACCACGCACCTGGGCTGCTGGCCGAGATGGGGACGCTCGCGATCCACGGCATCGCCATGCGCCCTTCGAGTCCCGCCGGCTTCGGCCGGCTCGGCGACACGCTCGTGTTCCTGCTGCCCGGCAACCCCGTGTCGTGCCTGTGCGCGTACGATTTCTTTGCCGGCCGTGCGCTGCGTCTGCTCGGTGGGCGTGGCGCTGACTGGCCGCATCGGCGCCAACGCGCGGTGCTGAGGCAAAAAATCGCCTCCGCGGTCGGTCGCGTCGATTACTGCCGCGTCCGGCTGCAGGGTGACGAGGCCGAGCCGCTGGCGTTGAGCGGTGCCTCCATACTGTCGTCCACCACGCGTGCGGACGGATTCGTCATCGTGCCCGAGGAAAGCGAAGGCTACGCGCCGGGAACCGAGATCGGCGTTTATCTCTACGGACCGTTCGGCTAGGGGTGCCGCATGAAGCAGGAAAGAGAATCGTCGGCTGCACAGCGCGCGGCGCGTCAGGAGCAGTTCCTGGAGGTCGTGACCCGGGACGAAGCGGTTGTGCGTTTTCAGCGTCACCTGCGCCTCGAGCCACTGGGCACGGAACGCGTCGCCTTGAGCCGGGCATTGCGGCGCGTGCTGGCCGTGACGGTGGCGTCGAGCATCGACGTGCCGGGCTTCGATCGCTCGAACGTGGACGGTTTCGCCGTGGTCGCGGCCGATACCTTCGGCGCGATGGAAGAGCACGCGCGTGCCATTGCGCTCAACGAAGAGGTGCTGGAGCCGGGGCGGACGCCGCTCGAGCCGGTCTCGGCGGGTCGCGCGAGCGTCATTGCAACCGGCGGCATGCTGCCGCGCGGCGCCGATGCGGTCATCATGGTCGAGCACACCGAAATTGCCGACGACGCGAGCATCGCATGTCGCAACTCGGTGGCGCCGGGTCAGAACGTGAGCTTTGCCGGCACCGACATCGCCAAGGGCGAGACCGTGCTGCGTCGCGGCCAGGTCCTCACTTCGCGCGAGATCGGCGTGCTCGCCGCCATCGGGCTTGCCGAGGTCGATGTCTACCGGCGTCCGCGCGTGGCGATCGTCTCCACCGGCAACGAGATCATCGCGCCCGGAAACCCACCGCGCGCAGGCGCGGTGTACGACTCCAATGCCGCCATCATCGCCGCCGCGGTGGAGGAATTGGGTGGCGAGGGGCACGTGCTCGGTATCGTCACCGACGACGACGTCCAGCTCAGCGCGATGCTGGAACGTGGCATGAGCTATGACATGGTCATCCTGTCCGGCGGGACGTCGAAGGGCGCCGGAGACATCTCCTACCGCGTCGTCAGCCGCCTCGGCAATCCGGGCATCGTCGCCCACGGCGTCGCGTTGAAGCCGGGCAAGCCGATCTGTCTGGCCGTCACCGGCGGCAAGCCGGTCGTGGTGCTACCCGGCTTTCCGACCTCGGCCATCTTCACGTTCCACGAATTCGTCGCGCCGGTATTGCGCGCGTTCGCGGGCTTGCCGCCAACGCAACGCCGCAGCGTCGAGGCGCGGCTGCCGGTGCGGGTCAATTCCGAACGCGGCCGAACCGAATACCTGCTGGTGAGCCTGTTCGAGACCGAGCAGGGCCTTGCGGCCTATCCCATGGGCAAGGGCTCGGGTTCGGTTACGGCCTTCAGCTACGCCGACGGCTTCGTGACCATCGGCCAGCACGACGAGATCCTGGAGGCCGATACACCGGTCGCCGTCCAGCTGCTGGGCGAAGGCCTGGAGCCGGCGGCGCTGGTCGCGATCGGCAGCCACTGCGTCGGGCTCGACTACCTGCTCGGTGAGCTGCAGGCGCGCGGCATGCCGGTCAAGGCGCTGCATGTCGGCAGCATGGGCGGACTTGCGGCCGCGCGCCGCGGCGAGTGCGACCTCGCGGGCATCCACGTGATGGATTCGAAAACGGGCGAATACAACCGGCCGTTTCTCGATCCGAGCCTGGCGCTCATCCCCGGATACCGGCGCATGCAGGGCATCGTGTTCCGGCCGGGCGACGCACGCTTCGAAAAGCGCGAGGTGGCAGGGGCCATCGCGCAGGCACTGAGCGATCCTGAATGCACGCTGGTCAATCGCAATCCGGGCAGCGGCACGCGCATCCTCATCGATCGCCTGCTCGAGGGCCGGCAGCCGCCCGGTTACGGCGTGCAGACCAAGTCGCACAATGCGGTCGCCACCGCAGTCGCACAGGGGCGTGCGGATTGGGGGCTCGCGATCGATACCGTGGCGAAACAGTACGGACTTGGTTTCGTTCCGGTGCAGGAAGAGCACTACGACTTCGTCGTGCCGAGGGCGCGTCTGGAGCGGCCTGCGGTTGCGTTGTTCCGCTCGTTGCTACAGGAGCCGGCCGTGCGTGCACGGCTGCAGCAGCTGGGATTTCGCCTGGATTGAGCCGCCCCGGGTAGGAACGCGCGCTATCTCTTGCCGGAGCACGCCTTGCGCTGCTGTACGCCGTTGACATAGCCGTAAACCGCCTCGATTTGCCCGCCTCGATCACGCACGTGCACTTCACCGTCGCATCTGCGAGCGGCGTCGCACGCCCATTCGACCATGTACGACTTGTCTTCCGAGGGATACACGCCCGCGGAGACGTCGGGAATATGGACATGCCACATGCCGTCGCGCTGGAGGACCTGATAGATCTTCACGGCTACCTCGCGAAATTCCGGCGCGCGAAGTCGGTCGAGCCGGACCTGGCGCTCGTCCGAGCGGGGCAGCGTCCGAGCACATTACTGCAGTTCACGGCTTCTCCGCCGGCAGGTACCGGCTCTGCTGTTCATGGGACGTACCCAGGATGTGCCTGGCGGCCGATCCGTACGTGCTTCCGATCGGAAGGCCGAGCTGCTGACACGTCAACCCTGGCAATGGATTCATGCAAGTTTTCAGATCGAAGGCGAGCCGATCGCAGAGCGCGTCATCCCGGGCGTCGACGGCGTTCAGAAAACGATCGCGCAGCTCTGCCGGCGCATACATCAAGTCGTCCGTACTCATGGCGTGTGGTTCCCTCGGGATTCGCAAGCCTCGACGGGCAAGCTCCAGAAATTTCGCGTGATGCTGAGCACGTCGAGGATTCGGCGCTGCTGCGACCAATGCGCCATCGGGCCGAACGAAAGCGCTGGGTCGTGGACGCTCCACTGAGCAGGCGGGGAATGATTTTGCGCTGCTGGATATTTATGTTTCACAAGGCATCCTGGGTGTTCGGGGTACGCATGATTTCGCACCCGGCTGCCTCCTGGGCGAGCACAGCCAGTATGCGCGCAATCCATTCCGCGATCGCAGCGCGCGCGAAATAAATGGCGCGAACCATTCCCGGCGGGCGTGGTCGGCCAAGCGTCGAGGCAGGCCTTGCGCGCAGGCGCGGTGTCTTGCGGCATCGCAGGCAGTCGCGCTGGTCCGCGTGGACCTGTGCAGACCCGATGTTCTCGCTGCCCGAGCGCGCGGCGGCGCAGAGGTGGGCTGCCGAACGTAGACAAAGCGTACGATAATGCTCACCTGCACAGGGCCGATTTCAACGCACCGGACCCGTATATGCGCCTCATCATCGGCAACAAGAACTACTCGTCCTGGTCGCTGCGGGCGTGGCTGCCGCTGCGACATCTGGAAGTGCCGTTCGAAGAAGAGCGGATTGCGCTGTTCGAGCCCGGCTACAAGGACCGCGTCCTCGCCCATTCGCCTGCCGGGAAGGTGCCCGTGCTGATCGATGGCGACGTGACGGTGTGGGACTCGCTTGCCATCGGCGAGTACCTGGCGGACACGTTTCCCGAGCGCGGCTTGTGGCCCGCGGCGACCGCTCACCGGGCGGCTGCGCGCAGCTTCAGCGCCGAGATGCACTCGGGGTTTCCGGAGCTGCGCACGCGCATGCCGATGAACATCCGTTCGCGCTACCCGGGGCGCGGCCGCACCCCGGCCGTGGCGGTCGATATCGCCCGCATCTGCCAGATCTGGCGCGAGTGCCTGCGGCGCTCCGGCGGCCCGTTCCTGTTCGGCGCCTTCGGGCTGGTGGATGCCATGTACGCGCCGGTGGCGGCACGCTTTCTCACCTATGCGGTCGAGCTCGAGGCCGAGCTCGCCGCCTATGCCGATCGCATCTGGAATCTGCCCGCCATGCAGGAATGGCGGGCTGCGGCGGCGGCCGAAACCGAAATCCTCGCCGAGGACGAACCGTACCGGTGAAGATCTACGCGGTCGGCGGGGCAGTCCGGGACGACATGCTCGGGCTGCCGGTGAAGGACCGCGACTACGTGGTGGTCGGCGCCACGCCCGAAGAAATGGTTCGGCTGGGCTATCGCCCGGTCGGGCGCGACTTCCCCGTCTTCCTGCACCCCGAAACCCATGAGGAATACGCGCTCGCGCGCACCGAGCGCAAGAGCGGCCGCGGCTATCGCGGCTTTCAGGTCCATGCCGCGCCCGACGTGACGCTCGAGGACGATCTGGCGCGGCGCGACCTCACGATCAACGCCATGGCGCGTGCGGCCGATGGCACGTTGATCGATCCGTTCAACGGCGCGGCCGATATCGCCGCCCGGACATTGCGCCACGTCGGGCCCGCATTCGTGGAGGACCCGGTGCGGGTGTTGCGCGTCGCCCGTTTCAGCGCGCGCTTAGGATTCGACATCGCGCCCGAAACCAGGGCGCTCATGCGCCGAATGGTCGCCGAGGGTGAAGTCGATGACCTGGTTGCCGAGCGCGTCTGGCAGGAGATCTCCGCGGGGCTCATGAACGCGGGGCCGAGGCGGATGTTCGAGGCGCTGCGCGAGTGCGGGGCGCTCGAGCGCATCCTGCCCGAAGTCGATCGCCTGTTTGGCGTGCCGCAGCCGGCACAGCACCATCCCGAGGTCGACACCGGCGATCACGTTTTGCGCGTGCTCGACTGCGCGGCGGGCCGCGACGAGCCGCTGGAAGTGCGCTTCGCTGCGCTCGTACACGATCTCGGCAAGGGCACGACACCGCGCGCGGAATGGCCGCGGCATATCGCGCACGAATCGCGTTCGGTTCCGCTCATCGAAGCGCTGTGCGAGCGCTTGCGCGTACCGGCGGCATGCCGGGAGCTCGCGCTCATCGTCGCCCGCGTGCACGCGAACGTGCATCGCGCGCTGGAGCTCAAGCCGGCGACGCTGCTGAAGCTCCTCGAGCAGTCGGACTATTTCCGCCGTCCCGAGCGGCTGGAGCTCGTGCTGCGCGCCTGCGAATGCGATGCGCGCGGGCGCAAGGGTCTGGAGGAGCGCCCGTACCCGCAGGCCGAGCACGTGCGCCGCGTTGCGCGAGCTGCCGCAGCCGTCGACGCCGGTGCGATCGCGCAGGCGACCGAGGATCGCACGCAGATCAAGGACAAGGTGCGGCAGGCGCGCGTCGGCGCCATCAGCTCGGTGCCCGAAGATTGACACCGGCGCGGCGCGATCGGGACAATACCGCGCTCGCGTTAAGCACAAATCGATCGTTGCAATTCATACTGGAGAAGGAGCGTCATGGCGCAGAAGATGACCGGCGCGCGATTGTTCGCGCAGACCCTGGCGGCGTACGGCGTATCGCACGTCTTCTTCATGGACGCCGTGCTGCGCCGCGCCCTGGCCGAGATGGAGGACTGCGGCATCACGCGCATCCTCGGCCATTCCGAGAAGGCGGTCGCGTACATGGCCGACGGCTACGCCCGGGTATCGGGGCGCCCGGGCGTGTGCTTCGCGCAATCCGTCGGCGCGGCGAACCTGGCCGCCGCGATGCAGGATCCTTATCTCGGCCATTCGGCCGTCGTTGCGTTCACCGGCCGGCACGTGCCGGCCTTTCAGCATCGCAACGCCTACCAGGAAGTCGAGCACCAACCGCTGTTCTCGGCGAAGGCGGCGATGCTGGAGGACCATGCGCTCTTTCGCGGCGCGGTGGGTCTCTACGGCCGCGGTTGCGCCAATCATGTCGTGGCCGACGCGGATCTGGTCATCTTCGCCGGCAGCAATACGAGCGATCACACGACCGCGAACTACAAAATGCCGAAGCAGGGCACGCCGATCGTGCAGATCGACCAGGACCCGGTCGAGATCGGCCGCAACTATTCGAATACGGTCGGCCTGCTGGCCGACGTCGCCGCGGGCATGGAAGCGCTGGCCTCTGCCTGCAAGCCCGGCCAGCACGGCGACTGGCTGGGACAAACTCAGAAGTACGTGGACGAGTGGCGTGCCGAGGCCGAAAAGGCGCGCTCGTCGGCGCAGATGCCGATGCGCCCGGAGCGGGTCTGTGCCGAGCTGACCGAAGTTCTGCCGCGCGATGCGATCCTCGTCGCCGACACGGGATACGCCGCGCTCTGGACCGGCACGCTCGTCTATCTGCGCCATCCGACGCAACAGTACATTCGTGCGGCGGGCTCGCTCGGGTGGTCGTTTCCCGCAGCGCTGGGGGCGAAGTGCGCAGCGCCGGAGCGGCCGGTGATCTGCTTCTGTGGCGACGGCGGATTCTTCTACCACCTGCCGGAGCTCGAGACCGCACGCCGGCGCGGCATCAAGACGGTGACGATAGTCAACAACAACCACGGCCTGTCGCAGGGCTATCGCAATCTCACCACGGCTTACGGCGAGCACGACAAGTCGCGCATGAACGAATGCTTCGAATACCGCGAGACCGACTTCGCCCGCGTGGCCCAGGCGTTCGATTGCTTCGGTGTGACGGTCGACAAGCCGCGCGACTTCCGCAAGGCATTCGAAGCGGCGCTCGCATCCGAGCTGCCGGCCGTGATCGACGTCAAGACGGAGTTCGCCGCCCAGGCCACGCTGCCATGGGTTCCGAGCTGAGGCAGGCCAACCACAGAGGGGGCCGGCGCATCGATGCCACACTTCCTGGCGTCCTTCCGACGAATGGCGGGCCGCTCCCAAGGGGAGAGGGGAGCGTGGTGCAGCACACGGCTTGTCACTCACTTTACGAATCATCAATAGAGAGCACACATTCATGACCGATCTGGTGCAATACCGGCAGCAGGACGCCATCGCGCATATCGTTCTCAACCGCCCCGAGAAGCTGAACGCCTTCTCGGACGACATGAGCAAGGCGCTGTCGCAGGCGCTGTACCGGTTCTACGACGACGAGGAGGCGATGGTCGGCATCGTATCCGGCAACGGCCGCGCGTTCTGCAGCGGCGCCGACGTGAAGCAGCGCCAGCTGCGCTCGGCGGAGGAGATGAAGAAGCTCGGCGGCCCGGCCGGGCGCGAAGGCGACATCCGCCCGCCGTTCTTCAAGCCACCGGTGGGAAAACCGCTGATCGCTGCGGTGCATGGCTATGTTCTCGGCGCCGGCCTGCGCATCCAGCTCTATTGCGACCTGACGGTGGCCGCGAAAGACGCGAAGTTCCAGGTAACCGAAGTCGCGCGCGGCATCAACGGCGTGCCGTTCTGGCTGATGCTCACGCAGCGCGGTGCCGGCGCCTTTGCCGAGGACGTGTGCATGACCGGTCGCATGTGGAGCGCCGAAGAGGGCATGCGCTACAACCTGATCAATCGCCTGGCCGAGCCGGGCGAGCATATCGTCGAGGCGGAGAAGCTTGCGCGCGAGGTGCTGCAGAATCCGCCGCTCGCGGTGCGCGCCATCGTCGAGACCCGTCGCTCGGCGCTGGAGGAGATCGACGTGAGGGCGTACGCGTTGCGCCCCCGCGGCTTGCATCTCACCGAGGATTTTCGCGAGAGCGCGCGCGCGTTCGTCGAGAAGCGCAAGCCCGTGTACAAGGGCCGGTAGTCTTCGGAGCAGTCATCCGGGCGAAAACCACACCACCCCGTCACTTCGTGACACCCCTCCTCATGAGAGGAGGGGAAACACACCACCCCGTCACTTCGTGACACCCCTCCTCATGAGAGGAGGGGAAACACACCACCCCGTCACTTCGTGACACCCCTCCTCATGAGAGGAGGGGAAACACACCACCCCGGCGCCTACACCACCCCGGCGGGAGAACCTTTCGTTCCCCTCCTGGCAAGGAGGGGCGGGACGCGCGAATCGCGCGGACGGGGTGGTCTTCCGCGCGACACCACACCACCCCGTCACTTCGTGACACCCCTCCTCATGAGAGGAGGGGAAACACACCACCCCGGCGCTGCGCGCCACCCCTCTACGTGAGCGGAGGGGAAGGAATTCGCTGGCTCACGCCGGCGCGATCAGCCCGCCCGCTTCGGCCAGCGCAGCGAGATGGTGGTCGGTATCGCCGAACAGCGTCTCCATGGCGGTGAAGCGCTTGAAGTAGTGTCCGATCTTGTATTCGAGCGTCATACCGATGCCGCCGTGCAGCTGCACCGCCTGCTGGCCGATGTAGCGCCCCGAGCGGCGGATCTGCACCGTGGCGGCCGAGATGGCCTTGCGGCGCTCGGCAGCGTCGGGTTCTTCCACCATCATGGTTGCGAACAGCGCCATGCTGCGCGCCTGCTCGAGCTCGACCAGCATGTCGACCGCGCGATGCTGCAGCGCCTGGAAGCTGCCGATGGTGACGCCGAACTGCTTGCGCGTCTTCAGGTACTCGACCGTCGTTTCGTGAGCCGCGGCCATCGCGCCGACCGCTTCGGCCGCAAGCGCGGCCAAGGCGCAATCGGCGACGCGTTCGATCACCGACGCGGCCTTGCCAGGCTCGCCCATCGCGTCCCGGGACGCGATGGGCACACCGGAGAGCGTGATCTGCGCCGCGCGCAGGCCGTCCTGCGTGCCGTAGCCGCGCCGCTCCACGCCGGGCGCATCGGCATCGACCAGAAAGAGCGCGATACCGTCGCGATCGCGCCGCTCGCCGGAAATGCGCGCGGACACGATCAGCTTGTCCGCGCTGTCGCCGTGCATGACGTGGCTCTTGGCTCCGTCCAGGATCCAGCCGTCGGCATCGCGCCGCGCGCTGCAGGCGACATCGCAAAGGTCGTAGCGCGATTGCGCTTCGCTGTGCGCCCAGGCGGCGAGGAGGCTGCCGTCGGCGATCCGCGGCAGAAGCTCGGCCCGCTGCGCTTCGCTGCCGGCGAGCTGGATCAGGCCGCCGCTCAGAATCACGGTCGCGAGATACGGCTCCAGCGTGAGGCCGCGGCCGAACGCCTCCATCACGATCATCGTCTCGATCGCGCCGCCGTTGCTGCCGCCGTGGCGTTCTTCGAAGGGCAATCCCAGCAATCCCATCTCGGCGTAGCGGCGCCAAAGGTCGCGGCTGAAGCCGGCCTCCTCCTTGAGGTATTTCTTGCGCTGCTCGAAGCCGTAGCGCTCGGCGATCAGGCGCTCGACGCTGTCCTCGAGCATGCGCTGCTCTTCGCTCAAATCGAAGTCCATGCGGCTCTCCCGTGCCTGCCTGCGTTGCCTACAGCCCGAGCAGGCGCTTGGCGATGACGTTGCGCTGGATCTCGTTCGAGCCGCCGTAGATCGAGGCGGCCCGGGTGTAGAAATAATCCGGCGCGATCATCGGCCCCCATTCCGGGCCGATCGGCTCGTCGGTCGCCGTGCCCCACAGGTGCTCGGGCTGCAGCGCCAAGGCGTCGGGGCCGGCGACTTCCATCAGGATCTCGGTCGCGGCCTGCTGCAGCTCGGAGCCCTTGAGCTTCAGCACCGACGAGGCCGGATCCTGTACCCCGGGCGGGAGCTTGCGAGCGTTGCAGACGACGCGCATCTGCGTGATCTCGAGCGCCTTCAATTGCACCTCGATGTCGGCGACCTTCTCGCGGAAGCGCGGCGTCTCGGCGAGCGGCGTTGCGCCGAGCATGATCGTGCGGGCAAGCTCTTTCGCCCGCTGGATGCGGTATTTCGACGCGCCCACGCGGGCGATGCCGGTGCGCTCGTTGCCGAGCAGAAACTTGGCATAGGTCCAGCCCTTGTTCTCCTCGCCCACGCGATTGGCCACCGGCACGCGCGCGTCGTCGAAGAACACTTCGTTGAAATGATGCTCGCCGTCGATGGTCGGAATCGGCCGTACCGTGATGCCCGGCGTTTTCATGTCGATCAGCAGGTACGTGATGCCGGCCTGCGGCTTGGCCTTCGGGTCAGTGCGCACGAGGCAGAACATCCAGTCGGCATGATGCGCGCGCGAGGTCCAGATCTTCTGGCCGTTGACGACGTAGTCGTCGCCTTCACGGCGGGCCGAGGTGCGCAGCGAGGCGAGATCGGAGCCTGCGCCGGGCTCGGAGAAGCCCTGGCAGAACCAGTAGTCCAGATTCGCGACGCGCGGCAGAAAATGCCGCTTCTGCGCATCGGTGCCGAAGGCGATCAGCACGGGCCCGACCATGCTCACGTTGAACGACAGCGGATCGGGCGCGGGCGCGAGCTGCATCTCCTCGCGGAAGACGTAGTTCTTGACCGGTCCCCAGTCCGTTCCGCCCCATTCGGCCGGCCAGTGCGGGACCGCCCAGCCCTTGGCGTTGAGGATGCGTTGCCAGCTCACCGTGTCTTCCTTGGACAGGCGCTGCCCCAGCTCGGTCTTGCGGCGGATATCGGCCGGCAGCGCGGTACGGAAGAACGTGCGCACCTCGTCGCGAAATGCCAGCTCGTCGGGCGTGAAGCGCAGATCCATGGTGTATCTCCTCCTTGGCCGGGTGCTGCCAATGATCCGATGATTGTACTGGCAGTCGACGCAGATCGCGCGAGCTCGCGGCCGCTATAAGGTCGCGCGCCGGTCGCCGCTCGAGAAGCCCAGGAGCGGGGGCTCGATGCCGCGTCCGAAAGCAATGGCCTTGAACAATTCCCCCATCTCCGCCGGGCTCAGGAGCTTCTGCACCCCCGCTGCAGCCTTCGTATAGCGCACGGTGTCGTTGACCGGGATGGACGCCAGCCGGTCGAGGATGTTGCAGTTGATGAGCAAATGCGCCTGGGTGGCATAGCCCAGCACCTTCAGGCCGGACTCGTGGGCCGCATCGGCGAGCGCGGAGAAGTCGACGTGCACGCTGATGTCCTGCAAGCCGACGAGCTGGAGCGGATCGTCGTGCGCGTAGTGCCGATAGTGGCACATGAGCGTGCCGCGGTTGCGTTGCGGGTGGTAGTACTCGCGCCGCGTGAAGCCGTAATCGAGCAGCAGCACGACGCCGCGTTCGAGCGTATCGCTCAAGGCTCGGACGAGCGCGCGCGCGGCCAGGTGCAATTCGGTCGTGTAGCCCTCCGGCAGCTGCAGCGCTTGCGCGGCGTGCAGCAACTCGCCTCTGGCGGGGCGGCTGCTCCAGGTCAGCTCGTCGCTAGCGGGTGCCTTGCGCGTCACACCCAGCTCGAGCAGCGCCTCGTTGCGGCATGTGACCAGCGCGGTCGGCATGGCATCCAGCACTTCGTTGCCGAGCACCACGCCGCGGATACGCTGCGGCAGGCGTTCGAGCCAATGCACGCGATCCAGCAAGTGGGGTACGGTTTCCCGCAGCGTCGTGCGCTGCCGCTCGGCGAGCGCGGCCGAGATCTCCAGGATGCCGTAGCGGCGAGGCAGTCGATCGCGCCGTTCGAGCTCGCGCAGGATATCGGCCGCGAGGATCCCGCTGCCGGCGCCGAGCTCGACGATGTCCTCGCATCCGGCCGCGATCAGCTCGGCGAGCTGGGCCGCGAGCGCAGCGCCGAAGAACGCAGTGGTTTCGGGCGCGGTGACGAAATCGCCCGCCGCTCCGAGCTTGGGCGTGCCGCTGGCGTAGTAGCCCAAGCCCGGGGCGTACAGTGCGAGCTCCATGAAGCGTGCGAACGGCAGGAAGCCGTCGCGCTCGATTTCGTCCAGCACACGCTCGCGCAAGGCGCGGCTGCGTGCAAGGTCCGCCGGTTCGGGCTGTGGCAGATGGCGCAAGGGCAGGCGCAGGGCGCTCATCGGGGTTCGGGGTAGAATCGATGCCATCATGCGAGGGCCACGCCATGCAAACGACATGCGCGCGTTGGCAGGCAGAACCGTGCTCGTCACGGGTGGCGCCCGTCGCGTAGGCGCGGCGATTTGCCGGCGTTTGCACCGGGCCGGCGCAAACGTCGTGATTCATTATCGCACGTCGCGTTCGGACGCTACCCGCCTGCAACGCCGGCTGGAAGCCGAGCGGCCAGGCTCGGCGGCGTGTGTTTGCGCCGACCTGCTCGACTTCGATGCGCTCGACGCCATCGTGTCGAGCGCAATCGCGCGCTTCGGCCGGCTCGATGCACTGGTCAACAACGCGTCCAGCTTCTATCCCACGCCGCTTGCGGATATCAGGCTGCAGGAGTGGAACGACCTGGTCGGTACCAATCTCCAGGCGCCGCTGTTTCTCGTCCGTGCTGCCTGCGCCGAGCTGACTCGCCGCCGCGGCGCGATCGTCAACATCGCGGACGTGCACGCCGAGCGTCCGCTCGCAGGTCACCTGGTGTACAGCGTCGCGAAGGCGGGTCTGGTGGCGCTGACCCGGGCGCTGGCCCTGGAGCTCGCGCCGCACGTGCGGGTGAACGCGGTCGCACCGGGCGCGATCGCCTGGCCGGAAAAGGGAATCCTGGCCGTGCCGAAGCTGCAACGGGACATCCTGCGTCGCACCCCGATGGGCAGGATCGGGTCACCCGAGGATATTGCGGCCGCGGTGCACTACCTCGTCGCCGAGGCGCCTTTCGTGACCGGGCACGTCCTCGCGGTCGATGGCGGACGCAGCCTCGTCCTGTAGCGGCCGATAACGCCGCCAGCAAGGGCTTATCGGCGGCAACTGCCCGTCTTTCGGCATCGTTCCTGGCTTCGAGGCAGCGCCCGTTCGCTTGAATGGGATTGTCAAAGTTACTTTGACATGTTAATTTCGCCCCGTCTCTTCGTGGGAACCCCGCAATGAACTGTGCCGGCCGTCTGGTCGCGCTTTTCGGCAGCCAGGCCGAACTGGCACGGCGCCTGAGCGTCGATCGCGCCGTGGTCAGCAACTGGATCAAGGTCGGTTACGTGCCGGCGCGCTGGGCCATGGAGGTCGAGCAGCTCACCGCCGGAGAGATCAGCGCGGTGGAGATTCTGAACGAGGCGACCGCGCGCAAACCGCTCAAGTTGAAATCGCGGCCCGACGGCGAAAGCCTGTTCGGTTCGCCTCTGCAAGGGAACGAAACCATGAACAGCTACGCCCCCTCCAAGCGCATCCATTCCTTCCATCCGCCGCAGCGCACGCTCATGGGGCCTGGACCCACCGAAATCCATCCGCGGGTCCTCACCACCATGAGCCAGCCCGCGATCGGGTATCTCGATCCGGTCTTCGTCGAGATGATGGAAGAGCTGAAGACGCTGCTGCGCTACGCCTACCAGACGAAGAACGCCCTCACCTTCCCGATATCCGGGCCCGGCTCGGTCGGCATGGAGTTCTGCTTCGTCAACATGGTCGCGCCGGGGGACAAGGTGGTCGTGTGCCGCAACGGCGTCTTCGGCGGGCGCATGATGGAGAACGTCGAGCGCTGCGGCGGCATCCCGATCGTCATCGACGAGACCTGGGGCGATGCGGTGGATCCGCAGAAGCTCGAAGATACGCTGAAGAGCAACCGCGACGTACGCGTGGTGGCATTCGTGCACGCCGAAACGTCGACCGGTTGCCAATCCGACGTCAAGGTGCTGACCGAGATTGCGCACCGCTACGGCGCGCTGGTCATCGTCGATGCCGTGACCTCGCTCGGCGGTACGCCGGTGTTGGTCGACGAATGGGGCGTGGACGCGATCTATTCCGCCAGCCAGAAGTGCCTGTCGTGCACGCCGGGATTGTCGCCCGTGTCGTTTTCCGAACGGGTGGTCGATTACGTGAAGGCGCGCAAGGACAAGATCAGGAGCTGGTTCATGGACATGAACCTGCTGCTCGGCTACTGGGGCGCGACGACCCGTACCTATCATCACACCGCGCCGACCAACTCGCTGTTCGCACTGCACGAGGCGCTGCTGCTCATCCGCGAGGAAGGGCTGGAGAACTGCTGGGCGCGCCATCATCGCCACCACCTGGCGCTCAAGGCGGGGCTCGAGTCGCTCAACCTGCGCTACCTCGTCAAGGAACAATACCAACTACCGCAGATGAACGCGGTGCTTTGTTCCGAAGGCGTGGACGAGGCCGAAGTGCGGCGCAGACTGCTGAACGAATTCGGGCTCGAAATCGGCGCCGGCCTGGGCCCCTTGGCAGGCAAGATGTGGCGCTTCGGGTTGATGGGATACTCCTGCCGTGCTGACAACGTCATGCTGTGCCTTGCGGCGCTCGGATCGACGCTTTCCGATCTTGGCGTCGCGGTTCATGTCGGCGATGCCGAGGCGGCTGCGCACGCCGCCTATGCCGCTCAGCACGCGCGCGCAGCGCAAGCCAAGAAAAAGGGACAGCAGCGCGCCGCCTAGGTGTCGTCGCGCGACGACGGGGTGCTCGCCGCCGCACGATGCGGATCGACGAATCGTCGACATATTTGCTTTCGCGGCCGAGACCCCCGGTACAATCCACCGATTTCCCCGGGTCCCGTCCGCATGGCCGCCGACCTCCAGCGCCAGAACGAGGAGCTTCGACGCCGACTGGCCGAGCTCATGGAGCGCGCCCGTTACAACGAGCGCGTGCTCGCCCGCTTCCAGAAAGTCGAGCTGCGCCTGATCGGAATCGTCAGCTTCAAGGAGCTGATCGAGGCCATCCTGGAAGACTACCGCGACGCGTTCGAGCTCGACGTCGTGACGCTGTCGCTGATCGATGCCGACTACGATCTGCGCCGCACGTTGATGGATGCGGAAGCCGCGGCTGAAGGCTTCCCCGGTCTGATCATGTTCGATCGCGACGTGTATCTGTCTTCGCTCTTCGGCGTGAACAACCAGCCCGTGCTGGGCGCGTTCGATTCGGCCCGCCACCGCGTGCTTTTCCCCGATGCGAGCCCGGTGCCCGCGAGCGTGGCGATCCTGCCGCTCATGCGCTGGGGCCAGCCGGTGGGAAGCCTCAACCTGGGCAGCCGTCGTTCCGACCGGTTCACGGCGGGCATGGCGACCCACTTCATCGAGTGGCTTGCCGCGGTGGCCTCGGTATGCCTGGAGAATGTGGCCAACAACGAGCGGCTGAAGCACATCGGCTTGACCGACGCGCTCACCGGCGTGCACAACCGGCGTTATTTCGAGCAGCGGCTGCGCGAAGAGGTCGACCGGGCCCTGCGCAAGGGCTCGCCGCTATCGTGCCTGCTGGTCGATCTCGACCACTTCAAGGCGGTCAACGATCGCCACGGCCATCTCATCGGCGACGTGGTCCTGCGCGAAGTCGCCGAGCAGACCAAGGACCAGCTGCGGCTGTCGGACGCGATGGCGCGTTATGGCGGCGAGGAGTTCGCCGTGCTGCTCGTTCAGACCAATGCAATCACGGCCCGAGCCATCGCCGAGCGCATCCGCGAGCGCATCGCCGGCCACAATTTCAAGCTGCCCGACGGAGCCCAGCTCAACGTGACGATCTCGATCGGTATTGCCACGATGATGGAAGAGCGGCGCGGCGCCGATGTCGATGTCCGCGCCCGCGACCTGGTCGGCCGCGCCGATTCGGCCCTGTATACCGCCAAGCGCAGCGGCCGCAACCGCGTCGTGGCGGCGAACGGAGTTACAAGCCGAGCCGCTGCCAGATCGTCGTCGTCGCGCCCGCCTGGTTGAGTGTGTAGAAATGAAGCCCCGGGGCGCCCTGCTGGAGCAGCCGGTCGCATAGCGCCGTGACCACGTCCAGGCCAAACGCACGCACCGCATCGACATCGTCGCCGTACGCCTCCAGCTTGTTGCGGATCCAGCGCGGGATCTCGGCGCCGCAGGCATCGGAGAAGCGCGCGAGCTGCGAGAAGCGGTTGATCGGCATGATGCCCGGAACGATCGGAATGTCGATTCCCATCGCTTCGCACTCGTCGACGAAGTGGAAGTAGCAGTCGGGGTTGAAGAAGTACTGCGTGATCGCGGAATCGGCGCCGGCGTCGATCTTGCGCTTGAAGTTGCGCAGATCCTCCAGCGCGTTGCGCGCCTGCGGATGGTACTCGGGATAGGCTGCGACCTCGATGACGAACTGCTGGCCGAATTCGTGCCGAATGAACTCGACCAGCTCGTAGGCGTAGCGGAACTCGCCGGCGGTGGCGAGCCCGGAGGGCAGGTCGCCACGCAGCGCGACCAGATGGCGTATGCCGCTATCCCGATAGCGCGTGAGCGTTTCGCGAATGCTGTCCCGGGTGGACGCGATGCAGGACACGTGGGGCGCGGCCGCATGGCCGCTTGCCTGGATGTCGAGCACCGTTTCGAGCGTGCGGTCGCGCGTGGACCCGCCCGCGCCGTAGGTCACCGAAAAGAACTCCGGGCCGAGCTGAGCCAGCTGGCGCGTGGTCATGCGCAGCTTCTCGCGTCCCTCTTGGGTGTTAGGCGGGAAGAACTCGAAGCTGTAAGTACGGGTTCGGGGAGTAGTCATTGGACGGCGGTTACCGAGTGACGAGTGAATGCGTGAAGACGTGAAGACGTGAAGCGGAAGCTTCGCTTCCGCGCAGGATCACGTGCAATGCCGATCCGCCCGCCGCTTCACTTTTCACTCATTCACTCTTCAAGTTTCGCCTAATACCGATAATGATCGGGCTTATAGGGCCCGCCGACATCGACTCCGATGTAGCGGCACTGCGCTTCGTTGAGCTGCGTGAGCTCCGCGCCCAGCTTGCGCAGGTGCAGCCGGGCGACGTGCTCGTCGAGCTTCTTCGGCAGCACGTACACCTTGTTCTGGTACTTGTCGCGGTCGGTGAAGAGCTCGATCTGCGCCAGCACCTGGTTGCTGAACGAGCTCGACATGACGAAGCTCGGATGCCCGGTGGCGCAGCCCAGGTTCACCAGCCGCCCCTCGGCCAGTACGATGATGCGCTTGCCGTCCGGCTTGATGACATGATCGACCTGCGGCTTGATGTTCTCCCACTCGTATTGGCGCAGGCTGGCGATGTCGATCTCGGAATCGAAGTGGCCGATGTTGCACACGATGGCGTTGTGCTTCATGCGCTTCATGTGCTCGTGGTTGATTACATGTACGTTGCCGGTCGAGGTGACGAAGAGGTCGGCCTTGTCGCAGGCGAAATCCATGGTCACCACGCGGTAGCCTTCCATCGCCGCCTGCAGGGCGCAGATCGGGTCGATCTCGCTCACCCACACCGTGGCGCCGAGCCCCTTGAGCGCCTGTACGCAGCCTTTGCCCACGTCGCCGTAGCCCGCGATCATCGCGATCTTGCCGGCGATCATCACGTCGGTCGCGCGCTTGATGCCGTCGACCAGCGATTCGCGGCAGCCGTACAGGTTGTCGAATTTGGACTTGGTGACCGAATCGTTCACGTTGATGGCCGGAAACGGCAGGCGCCCGTCCTTCTCCATCAGGTAAAGACGATGCACGCCGGTGGTCGTCTCTTCGGTGACGCCGCGGATGTTCGCCTGGATGCGCGAATACCAGCCGGGCTGCGCGGCGAGCCGGTCGCGGATGGCCGCATAGAGAATTTCTTCCTCCTCGTTGGTCGGCTGCGCGATGAGGCTCGAATCCTTCTCCGCCCGTGCGCCGAGCGTAACCAGGAGCGTCGCGTCGCCGCCGTCGTCGAGGATCATGTTGGGCCCGTTGCCGCCGGGCCAATCCAGGATGCGATGGGTGTACTCCCAGTACTCCTCGAGCGATTCGCCCTTGTAGGCAAATACCGGAATGCCGGCGGCCGCGATCGCCGCTGCGGCGTGGTCCTGGGTGGAAAAGATGTTGCACGACGCCCAGCGCACCTGCGCTCCGAGCTTGACCAGAGTTTCGATCAGGACCGCGGTCTGGATCGTCATATGCAACGATCCGGTGATGCGCGCGCCCTTGAGCGGCTGGCGGGCGGCATAGTCCTCGACGATCGACATGAGACCGGGCATTTCGGTCTCCGCGATGGCGATCTCCTTGCGGCCCCAGTCGGCAAGCCCGATGTCCTTGACGACGTAGTCGGGCTGTTTGGCGGCGGAATTGGGGGTGTTCATAAGGCAGTCTCCATTCAATACCGATGAATGGGCGCGGTTGAAGCTGGACCCGAAACGACCGAGCCTGGCCGTGCGTACGGAAGGAAAGCCCCGTCGCGCGGTCGCAGCGCCCCTCAGGCGTCGCGGAAAAGGAAGATTGCCGCGGGGCCCTCAGCTCTTGATGCCGGCATCCAGCATGAGGGCTTCGGCCTTGTCGGTCGCCTCCCAGCTGAACTCCGGCTCGTCGCGGCCGAAATGCCCATAGGCAGCCGTCTTGGCGTAGATGGGACGCAGCATGTCGAGGGCCACGATGATGCCCTTGGGCCGCAGATCGAAATGCTTTTCGACCAGCTTGGCGATCTTGTCATCGGCAATCTTGCCGGTGCCGAAGGTATCCACCATGAGACTGACCGGCTTGGCGACACCGATCGCATAGGCGACCTGCACCTCGCAGCGGTTGGCCAGCTTGGCCGCGACGATGTTCTTGGCCACGTAGCGCGCGGCGTAGGCCGCGGAGCGATCCACCTTGGACGGATCCTTGCCGGAGAACGCGCCACCGCCGTGGCGGGCCGAGCCGCCGTAGCTGTCGACGATGATCTTGCGCCCGGTGAGCCCGGTATCGCCCATCGGTCCGCCGATCACGAAGCGGCCGGTCGGATTGATCAGGAACTTGGTGTTCTCCGACAGCACGCCCTTGGGAAAGACGGGCTTGACGATCTCTTCCACCACCGCCTCGGTGATCTGGGCGTGGGAGATGTCGGGGTGGTGCTGGGTCGAGATGACGATCGTTTCGACGTGCTGCGGGCGGTTGTTGACGTAGCGCACGCTCACCTGGGATTTCGCGTCCGGACGCAGCCACGACAGGCGTCCATCCTTGCGCAGCTCGGCGTGGCGCTCCATCAGCCGGTGCGCGTAGTAGATCGGCAGCGGCATCAGCTGCGGGGTTTCGTCGCAGGCGTATCCGTACATCAGACCCTGGTCGCCGGCGCCCTGCTCGAGGTCCAGGCCCTTGCCCTCGTCCACGCCCTGTGCAATGTCGACCGACTGGCGGTCGAACGCCGTCACCACCGCGCAGGTCTTGCAATCGAAGCCGATGTCCGAGCTGTCGTAGCCGATGCGCTTGATCACGTCGCGGGCAAGCTCGCCATAGTCGACGGTCGCGCGGGTGGTGATCTGACCCGCCATCACCACCAGACCCGTGCACACCAGCGTTTCGGCCGCGACGCGCCCGTGCTTGTCCTGGGCGAGGATGGCATCGAGCACCGCATCGGAGATCTGGTCCGCGACCTTGTCGGGATGGCCTTCGGACACCGATTCAGAGGTAAAAAGGAATTCGTTCATGAGGCGGGGACTCCCTGCGAGCCTAAAGCCCCATAGAATAGCAAAAGGAAAATGCGTAGGGCAGGCAATAGACAACGTTCGGGAAGATTAGAAGACACTGGATGCTTGAAATCGTATTGCGGCCCCTGGCATGGCTGCCGCTGCGGTGGTTGCACGTGCTGGGGGCTGGCATCGGCTGGCTCGTCTACCTGCTCTCGTCGCAGTATTCGGCTCGCCTGGATCAGAACCTGAGGCTAAGCGGCCTGTTCCCGCAGGAAACCGACTATCGGCGCGTGCGCCGTCGCGCCATCGCGGAGGCCGGCAAGATCACGCTCGAGGTGCTCGCGGTCTGGCTGAAGCCGCCGTCGCGGGTCATGCGCTACTTCCGCGAGGTCAGGAACTACGACCTGATCGAAAAAGCGCGGGATTCCGGGCGCGGGGTCGTGCTGCTCACCCCGCACCTGGGGTGCTTCGAGATCGCCGGATTCTATTTCGGTCAGAAGCTTCCCCTCACCGTGCTCTACCGCCCGCCGCGAAAGCGCTGGCTGGAAGCGCTCATGGTGCGCGGCCGCAAACGCGGCCAGACCAAGCTGGCGGCGACGGATCTCGCCGGCGTGCGCAAATTGCTGCGCGCGTTGCGCAACGGCGAGGCCGTCGGCATGCTGCCCGACCAGGCGCCTCAGTTCGGCGATGGCGTATGGGCGCCCTTCTTCGGCCGCCCGGCCTTCACCATGACGCTCACCAGCCGGCTGCGGCGCGCCACCGGGGCCGCCGCATTCATGGTGTTCGCCGAGCGGTTGCCGAAGGGCGAGGGCTATTGCCTGCACATCGAGCAAATGCACGACCCGGTGCAGGGCGAGGTCGAGCTCAATCGCGCGGTCGAGCGCGCGATCGTCCTGCGACCCGAGCAGTATCTGTGGGGGTACGATCGATACAAGGTCCCGCGCGCTGTCGCGCCCCCGCAATCCGACCGCGTATCGATCGAACCGTGATCGCACGCATCGCACTGCTTCTCGTGTGGCTTGCCAGGCTGCTGCCGCTGCGTGTACTGGCCGCGTTGGGGCGCGCCCTGGGGCTCGTCCTTTACCAGCTGGGCCGGCACCGCCGCCGGGTGGCGTTGGTCAACCTCGAGCTCTGCTTTCCGCAGCTGCCGGCGCAAGAGCGCAGCCGCATCGCGCGCGCCCACTTCATGGCGCTCGCCCGCAGCATCGTGGAGCGCGGCATCCTGTGGTGGTCCCCGGCCGCTGCCGTGCGGCGCCTCGTGCGCCTCGAGGGCGAAGAGCACTGGCGCGCGGTCGCACACCGGCCGATCATCGTGCTCGCGCCGCATTTCATCGGCTGCGAAATGGGCGGCATCCGCATCCACCTCGATCATCCCATGGCCACCATGTACAGCAAGCAGCGCGACGCCGCGCTGGACGCCATGCTGTTGCACGGCCGCACCCGCTTCAACGAATCGCGGGTCTATTCGCGCCAGGACGGGATCCGGCCGATCGTCAAGGCGCTGCGCTCCGGATTGCCGCTGTTCTACCTGCCCGACATGGATTTCGGCGCCCGCGACGCCGTGTTCGTGCCGTTTTTCGGCGTGCCGGCGGCCACCATCACGGCGCTGAGCCGCCTGGCCGCGATCTCGGGCGCCGCGGTGCTGCCCTGCATTACCCGCCAGCTGCCGGGTGCCGAGGGCTACATCGCGCGCTTGTATCCGGCCTGGGACGATTTTCCCGGAGCCGACCCGGCCGCGGATGCGCGGCGCATGAACGCCTTCATCGAAGAGCGCGTGCGCGAGATGCCCGAGCAGTATTACTGGGTGCACAAGCGGTTCAAGACCCGTCCGCCGGGCGAGGGGCAGCGCTTCTATGAGGACTGAGCCGGTGCGGATTCGGCCGCTCGAGCCGGGCGATATCGAGGCGCTGAGCGAGCTTGCCCGCGCGATCTGGCACGCGCACTACCCGGGCATCATCACCAGCGCGCAGATAGAATACATGCTCGAACAGCGCTACCGGCCCGAGCTGGTGCAAGCCGAGCTCGGGCGCGACGACGTATGGTGGGAGCTGGCGACGCTGCAGGACCATCCGGTCGGCTTCTCCTCGTGCCTGCTCACGGGCGAGCCGGGCGAGATGAAGCTCGACAAGCTCTATGTCGATCCAGGGCGACAGGGAACGGGAGTCGGGACGCAACTCATGCGAAGCGTGCGCACCCGGGCGCGGCGCCTGCAATGCCGGCGCCTCATCCTCGCGGTGAACAGGCGCAATGCAAGCGCCATCGCGGCGTATCGGCGTTGGGGCTTTCGAGTCGAACGAGCGATGGTGACCGATATCGGTGCCGGATTCGTGATGGACGACTATCTCATGGTGGTCGAGCCGTGATCGCGGCTCATGCGCGGGGCGGCGGTCGGCCTGGAGGTGCTGCTGACGTGCGGCTGCGCTTCACCAAGATGCAGGGTCTCGGCAACGACTTCGTCGTGATCGACGCCACGCGCGCGCCGATCGCGCTCGACGCGGGGCTCGTGCGCAGGCTCGCGGACCGCCGCTTCGGCATCGGCTGCGACCAGGTGCTGCTGGTCGAGCCGGCGCGCATCGCGGGCACCGACTTCCACTACCGTATCTTCAACGCCGATGGCGGCGAGGTCGAGAACTGCGGCAACGGCGCGCGCTGCTTCGCGCGTTACGTGCTCGACAAGGGGCTTGCGCAGCGCCGCGCCATCCGCGTCGGCACGGCGGCCGGGGTCATCGTCCTGCACGTGCGCGAGGACGCTCTGGTGAGCGTCGACATGGGGCTGCCCGAATTCGAGCCGGCGAAGATTCCGTTCCTCGCCCCGCAGCGCGAACCGAGCTACCGCTTGCATGTCGACGGCCGGGAACGCACCATCTCGGTCGTATCCTTGGGCAACCCGCATGCGGTTCAGATCGTGGCGGACGTCGACGCGGCACCGGTGCAGACCGAGGGGCCGCTGATCGAGCGGCACGAACGTTTCCCGGAACGGGTGAATGCCGGCTACGTGCAAGTGCTGGACGCGCATTCGGTTCGGCTGCGTGTCTACGAGCGCGGCGCCGGCGAGACGCTCGCTTGCGGTACCGGCGCGTGCGCCGCGGTCGTCTGCGGCATTCAGGCCGGGATTCTGTCTTCGCCCGTGCGGGTGACGACACAAGGCGGAGAGCTCGCTATCGAGTGGGGCGGCGAGGGAGCCGCGGTGGTGATGACCGGCCCGGCGTGCACGGTGTTCGAAGGCGAGATCGAAGTCTAGCTGGCGAAGAAGCGCCAGCCACCAGATCGGAGGTGGCTGAAGAGCAAGCCACCAGATCGGAGGTGGCTGAAATGCCAGCCACCAGAGCAAGGGAGTTTCATGAAAGCAGAAGAAGTCGCGCAATTCCTCAACCAGCATCCCGAATTCTTCGAGGACTATGCGGAAATGCTGGCCGAGGTGGTTATCCCCCACCCGCACGGCGGCCGCGCGATCCCGATCTCGGAGCGCCAGCTCCTGTCGTTGCGCGAAAAGGCACGGCGGCTGGAATCGAAGCTGGGCGAATTGATCCGGTTCGGTGAGCAGAACGACGCGATCACCGACAAGCTCCACCGCATGACGCTTGCGCTGATCGGTGCGCGCGAGATCGAGACGGTGCTGCACGTGCTCGGATTCAACCTGCGGGAGGACTTCGCAGTGCCGCATGTTGCGGTTCGACTGTGGGACGGTTTCGGCCCCGACGAGCCTGCTGCCGACTTGGCCACGAGCGAGGAGGCGCGCGCCTTCGCGACCGCACTGAACGGGCCCTATTGCAGCGCGCATGCGATGGCCGATAGCGCCAGCTGGTTCGGCGAAACCGCGCCGCACCTGCGCTCGTTCGCCTACATCCCCTTGCGCAACGCAGCCGCGTTCGGCCTGCTTGCGCTGGCGAGCGAAGACCCGCAGCGCTTCTATCCCGAGATGGGCACGCTGTATCTGCGTCGCCTGGGTGAGATCGCGGCGGCGGCGCTGGAGCGTAACCGCATCGAAGCCGCGCAGGCGGCGCCGCCGCGGTGACAGAGCCGGCGCGGTCGCAAGCGCGAAGCAATCCGCCGCCCGACGGGGTCGAGCGCTACTTGCGCTACCTGGCGACCGAGCGGCGCCTCTCGCCGCGCACCACCGCGGCATACCGCGACGATATCCGCATCCTGTCGGCGCACGCCGGCGACACGCCGCTGGTGCAATTGTCCGCGCACGACATTCGCCGCATCGTATCCACCCAGCACGGCCGGGGCCTCTCCGGACGCAGCATCGCCCGCATGCTATCGGCGTGGCGCGGCTTGTTCCGCTTCCTGGCGCGCGAGCAGCTCTGTGCGCACGATCCCTGCGCCGGGGTGCGCGCGCCGCGCAGCCCGAAACGGCTGCCCGCCGCATTGTCGCCGGACGAGGCCCGGCGGCTGGTCGAGGTCGATGGCGAGGACATGTTTGCGGTGCGCGACCGGGCGGTGCTGGAGCTGCTGTATTCCTCGGGGCTGCGCGTCTCGGAGCTGGCGGCGCTGGATTGGTCCATGCTCGATTTCGCCCAGGAAAGCGTGCGCGTGCTCGGCAAGGGGTCCAAGACCCGTGTCGTACCGGTCGGACGCCCGGCGCTCGCCATGCTGAATGCTTGGCGCGAGCGCCGGCGCGAGCTCGAGCGCGACGATTCGGCGGCCGTGTTCGTCAGCCGCGCCGGCCGGCGGCTTTCGGCGCGTAGCATCCAGCGGCAGGTCCGCCGCGCGGGCTTGCGCCAGGGAATCGCCGGGCGCGTGCATCCGCACGTGCTGCGCCATTCGTTCGCTTCGCACGTGCTGCAATCGAGCGGCGACTTGCGTGCGGTGCAGGAAATGCTGGGGCATGCCAGCATTTCCACCACGCAGGTGTACACCCATCTCGACTTCCAGCATCTCGCGAAGGTGTACGACGCGGCGCATCCGCGGGCGCGCAAGAAGCGCACGCCCAAGCGAGCTTCCGCTGAATGACTGACCGCTCGCTCCCCAGGTCCATGCCCAGCCGGTGAAGCAGATCGTCCTGAAGGCAGGCCGCGACAAGTCGCTACTGCGGCATCATCCCTGGATTTTCTCCGGGGCGATCGAGCGCGCCAGCGGCGACGCCGAGCCGGGCGAAACCGTGGTGATCCGCTCGGCCGAAGGCCGCTTCCTCGCCTACGCCGCCGTCAGCCCACGTTCGCAGATCCGGGCGCGGGTGTGGAGCTTCGAGGAGCGCGAGGCGATCGACGCGCGCTTCATGAGATCCGCGCTCGAACGTGCGGTCGCGTTTCGCAGCCAGGTCGTCGGCCAGGACACCGATGCCTACCGCCTCGTTCATGCCGAGTGCGATGCGCTGCCCGGCCTGGTCGTCGATCGCTATGCGGACACCGCCGTGATCCAGTGCTCCAGTGCGGGCGCGGATTACTGGCGCGAAACCTATGCCGATGCGCTCATCGAAACGGGCGTATGCCGGCGCGTGTACGAGCGCTCCGACACCGAGCCGCGCAACCTGGAAGGGCTTGTGCCGCGCTCGGGCGCGCTGCGCGGCGGCGAGCCGCCCGAGGGCATCGCCGTGACCGAAGGGCCGGCCCGGTTCCTGGTGGACGTGCGCCGCGGGCAGAAGACCGGATTCTTCCTCGATCAACGCGACAATCGCGCACGAGTGCGCGCAGCCGCGCATGGCCGCGAGGTGCTGGACGTCTTTTCCTATACCGGAGGATTCGTCGTCGCCGCGCTCACGGGCGGTGCGGCCGGCGTGACGGCCATCGACAGCTCGGCGGATGCGATCGAGCGCGCGCGCGAAAACGTCGCGGCGAGCGGACTGGAAGCGCACCGCGTCGACTGGCAGCGGGCGGACGCGTTCGCGCGCCTGCGCGCGCTTCATGCCGAGGGCCGCCGCTTCGATCTCGTCGTGCTCGACCCACCGAAGTTCGCCCCGACCGAGCGTCACGTCGCGCGCGCGGCCCGCGCTTACAAGGACATCAACCTGTGGGCGTTTCGCCTGCTGCGCCCGGGCGGGACGCTTTTCACCTTTTCGTGCTCGGGCGCAATCGATGCTGCGCTCTTCCAGAGTATCGTGGCCGGTGCCGCACTGGATGCGGGGGTTCTCGGTCGCATCGTGGCGCGCCTCGGTGCCGCGCCGGATCATCCGGTCGCGCTGCATTTTCCCGAGGGCGGGTACCTGAAGGGCTTGGTGGTGAAGGTGGCATGAGCTTCCCGGGCGAGGGGCCCCGCTTGCGGGGATCGACCGCAAAGCGAACTGCCGCCAGGGCGCCGACAGCTTGGCCATCGCAACTCGTTGACCGTTCGGAGGCGACCGCATGAGCGCTGTGCTCGCGCCGCAGGAAATCTACTCTCGCCGGTGCAGGGCGCCGGACTAGCCCGACTGGCGATCGTCACCGATCCGACCGAAAGGCCATGAGCAACGCCATTCCGATTACTCTCCTGACCGGCTACCTCGGCAGCGGCAAGACGACCCTGCTCGCCCGCCTGCTGACGCATCCGGAACTGCGCGACACGGCAGTGCTGGTGAACGAGTTCGGCGGCATCGCGCTCGACCACGACCTGCTGTACTCGGCCGCCGAGTCGGTCGTGCTGCTCGACCGCGGCTGCCTGTGCTGCGCGCTTCGCAGTGATCTGGCCGAGCAGCTCGACGACTTGTACACGCGCAGGCTGCGCAAGGAGCTGCCGGCGTTCCGGCGCGTAGTGATCGAGACGACCGGCCTTGCCGATCCCGCTCCCATCCTGCAAACGCTGGTTGCGGAACCGACGCTGGCCGCGCTCTACCGGCTGGATGCGGTCGTGACCACGGCCGACGGGCAACTCGGCGTGCAGGAGCTGGAGCAACACTTCGAGTCGGTCAAGCAGGCGGCACTGGCCGATCGCATCGTCGTCACCAAGGCGGACATCGCGGTCGAAGCGGCATTGCAACTTCTGGAATCCCGGTTGCGCGAACTGAATCCGGCCGCGCCCATCGTGCGTTCGCGCAACGGCGACATCGATCCGGCTTCGATCCTCGACATCGGCTTCGATGCGGCAGGGCGCGATCCCGGGCGGATCGACGGCTGGCTGCGCTCGGAGCGCTATCGACCCGTTTCCGCGCACCCGCCGCTGATTCCCGGTAACAGCCCGGTTCACGATCGCCGCATCCGGTCTTTCGCAGTGACCTTCGATGAGCCGGTTTCCGGTTCGGCGCTTTGGCGAGGATTGGAGACGCTCATCGAACATCATGGCGAGCAGCTGCTGCGCGTGAAAGGCATCGTGAACGTGCGCGCTCAAAGCGTGCCGCGCGTGATCCATATCGTGCAGCACGTGCTCTATCCGGTGTTGACGTTGCCGGGCTGGCCGAGCGAGGATCGGCGCACGCGCCTGGTGTTCATCGTCCGCGATCTGGAGCAAGCGCAGGTGCTCGAGCCGCTGCAGCAGGCATTGGCCGCCGACTGAACCAGCCTGCAGCGGCGCTCAACCGGCGCCGTCGGTGCGATTCACCTCGACCGTCACATGACGGATTTCAGGGATCTGCGCGAGCATGCGCTTGAATGCTTCGGCCGACAGGTCGGCGTGGGTGACGATGGTCGCGATGCAGGCGTAGGCATTCATGCCGATGCGCCACACGTGCAGGTCGGCGACATGGGTGCGCGGGTTCGCCTCGAGCAGCGTGCGGACGCGATCGAGCAGCGGACCGGTATCTTCGGCATCGAGCAGCACGCGGCCCGAGCTGCGCATGAGGCCGAGCGACCAGTGCGCGATCACCACCGCCCCGACCAATCCCATGGCTGCATCGAGCGCGACCCAGCCAAAAATTTTTCCCCCGAGCAGCGCGGCGATCGCAAGCAGCGATGTGAGTGCGTCCGCCAGCACGTGCAGGTAGGCGGCGGCGAGGTTGTGATCGTGGTGATGCCCCGCATGCGCGTGCTGATGGTTCCCATGCGCGTGCGGACGCTCGCGCAGGATCCAGGCGCACGCGAGGTTGACCGCCAGGCCGATCGCCGCGATCACGAGCGCCTGGTCGAAACGCACCGCGACGGGATCGATCAGGCGCGCAATCGACTGGATCGCCATGACCAGCGCCACCCCGCCGAGCAGCAGCGCGCTGCTATAGCCCGCGAGCGGACCGATCTTGCCGGTGCCGAAGGTGAAGTGGGCATGCCCCATGAACCGGCGCGCGGCGACGTAACCGAGCACGGAGATCGACAGCGCGGCGGCGTGCGAGCCCATGTGCCAGCCATCGGCCACCAACGCCATCGAGCCGAACGTGTAGCCGCCGATCAGCTCGGCCAGCATGGTGACGAGCGTGATGCCGATCACCCACCACAACCGCTTCTCGGCATGGCGCTCGCCGGCATGCCGGAAGTCGTGCGGCTGGCGCCAACGCGAGAGCGAATCGTTCATGCGATCTTCCAGAGCAGCGGCGCGAAGCGGCGCCGCGCAAAGCAGTACCACGCGAAGCACTACCGCGCGAAGCAGCACCGCGCGAAGCAGCACCGCGCGAAGCAGCACCGCGCGAAGCAGCACCGCGCGAAAGCGGCGCCGCGCGACCGAGACGACCTCGATGGTAGCGCGAGACGCCCTTGTCCGTTGCCGCGCGTATAATCGTAAGGCGCCCGCTT
>WHTS01000070.1 GCA_009377585.1 Betaproteobacteria bacterium | reverse complement strand
AGGTGAAGTGCGCTCGAAAGAACTGAATCGCCGTTGCATCGTTGCGTAAGCTCGCCTTGTGAGCGCGCTCCTTCAGCCACCTTGCGGCGGCTTCGTCGAACAATCGCCTAGGCTTCTGACCCAGGCGTTCGACTCTCCACGCTTCGGCTTTCAGTCGATCGTGGAGTTCTTGCGCGGCTTTCTTGTCAGGTGTGTTAGCAGGTTGTCTAACTCGTCGGCCGCTTGGCGTGGTGAAGTCAATCCACCACAGTCTTCCTCGCTTGCGGATGGACATGATGTTGCCTCCTTCCGCGGCGCGGGCCCAACCGAATTTTGGCGGCTCAGGGCGTCGCGGTCAAACCGGTACAGACGGCCTACTCGGATGTGTTGGATTCGGCCTTCGTCGGCCAATCGCCGCAAAGTGTTCGGATGCACCCGAAGCAGTCGCGCGGCTTCTCCCGTTGTTAGAAGTGTGGTCATCGGCTCGATGGAGTCCGACAAGCTCGCTCCGTAGAGACTTCGAGGTTTGCGGTGCACATGCAAGCATTGTCAGGTGTGTGCTGAATCGTTGCTGCGTCTATCCCCCCTCGACAGAGATACGGATGGCCGCGAAATGCTCCTATGTATAACGGGAAGGGGGGCTTCGGCGCCTCGACGCGGATGTCTGACGTGCAAGCCGAAGAGCGTTTGCGTTCATCGCACACACGGGACAGCGCTGCGTAACGGGCGGCTCCGTGATCGCGACGAGATGTCTGATCAGGCACACGGGACATTCGCGGCGCTTGAGTTCCGCATTGCGACTTTCGAGGAATCCGCAATGCGTCAGGAGCGCATACGCCTGATTGATATCGAGCCTCTTGATTCGTGACGATTCGTGCAGCTCCTGCGTCAGGTTCAGGTACGTATTAAATGCTGTCAGCAGTCGCCATCCGCGCTGCAGTGGAACCTCAGCGATTTCTCCGGTGCGCTCATAGCAGGCGATAAAAATCGCCCCCTGAATACTCCAGGCAGCCGAGACCCGTCCGCGTCGCATTGCGAAGAAGCGCGCCTGACCTTGCGCGAGAGGACCCGACGGCGCATAGCTGCCTCGCAGGACCTTATAGAGGTTGCGTATCCTCTGAAGCGAGAAGTCCGTGAGTCGCGCGATCAGCCGGGTCTTTGCCCCCGCCATGACGAGACCGTGTGCCAGATCGAGAAATTCGCGTTCCCAGCGCGGGTCGCTCGAAGCGGCATCCTGGGTGATGGGATTCATGGCAGCTCCACTCCGCGCACCGGTGGCCGCGCCGAGACAAGCGCGGCGGCGTGCTGCTCACCGACCTTGGTATGAAGGGCGACGCCGCGCTGGAAGACGCGGCGCGCGAACCGGATCATGGGCGCACTGATGCCGAAGGCGAGCCGGTCGAGATCCTCGTCGCTCAGATTGCGCACCCAGCTTGCCTGCTTCAGAGTGATGCCGAGCTGTATCAATAGATCCGGGCGGCCCGCGTTCGCTTCCTTGGCTGCGAGCCGAACGAAAGTGAGGTACCGTCGATTGAGTTCGCCGACATGTAACGCGCTCGCGCTCTCCTGTTTGAGGTGATTCAAGAGAAGGGTGAGCTCGGCGGTACTGTGCGCGAGCCTCCCAATACAGACGCGGGTGTGATCCAAGTACGCCTCTTGCTCGGCGTTGAGACGTCCGAGCCAGTGACTCGCGATCAGTCGATTCAGCTGTTTGAGATCGTCGATCATGAGGGCACCACCACCCTGGCAAAGGCACCGGGGCGGCCGTTGTCGGCAGGAAACCGAGAACACACTCCGACAGTGTCGAGGTGTGATATGACAACAATCTGATGCGCGGGCGGTCCGGCAGATTGAAGTGCACCCCGCGAGGCGCGCTTCAACGCGTAGACGTCCAAACGAGTCGACCTCTCTGTGTTGTTGATCTGCTGTGCAGTCTGTCTGCATATCGCATGACGGTGCAATAATTGTTTCTAACGTAGCAGAGACTGCAACCAAAGTATCTCCAGGTGATACTCCAGGAGTGAGATCTCGTCCCCGCTGGGCCCTCTGGCGAGGTAGTCGATCCGGTCTCTGCGGACGAGACGATTGGTTCAGTGTCGCGCCCCTTCCTCCTGCGGCAGGCGCCCAAGCCTGTCATGCCGACTCGCGCTGGCGCCGCCACTGACTAGGCGCTGCCTGCTGCTTTCTTACAAAACCGACCTTTTCGCGGCTAACCGTATCCGTTTCGAGGGGGGATAGAGGGCAGTTCGGATCGTCAGCACACGTGACAATCGTTGCGTGTGCGATCCCGATGCGGAGGACCCGTGATCAAGTTCACCGTGATCAGTACCAAGGGCGGGGTAGGCAAGACGACCTTGACCGCCAACCTCGGTGCGCTTCTCGCCGACATGGGACTGCGCGTGCTGCTCATCGACGCGGACGTGCAACCGTCACTTTCCAAGTTCTATCCCCTGGCTGCGACCAAGCCGGCCGCCGGGTTGACCGAGGTGATCGTACGCGGTGATTTAACAGATGCATGTATCACGGCTACGATGTACCAGAACCTCGATATCGTCGTCTCGGACGATCCCGAGGGAAATCTTCCGCATTGGCTGCTTAATCGAATCGATCGTGGGTTTCGATTGCGCACGGCGCTCAGGTCGAGTGCTGTCGTGGACGGCTACGATTGCGTGCTGATCGACACGCAAGGTTCGGTTGGACCGCTGCAGGACGCGGCGGCACTGGCCGCGGACATTCTCGTCTCGCCCATTACCCCGGAAATCCTCTCGGCGCGCGAGTTCAAGGACGGCACGGTGGAACTGCTCGAGCGTCTCGAGCCCAGCAGTGCGCTGGGTGCCAGATTGGGGCCGATGAAGGCGCTGATCTACCGGCAGGACCGCACGCTCGACGCGCGCGTCATTGCGGGTGGCATCCGGGACGACTTTATCAAGCTGAAAGGCCGGGTGAGCGTGCTCGACACCGTCGTGCCTCATGCCAAGGCGTACAAGGAAGCCGCAACGCTTCGAGTTCCGGTGCACCGCCATGAGCGCAGGCGCGATGGTGTCGCGCCGAGCGCCTATTCCGTCATGCACCAGCTGGCGTGGGAACTGATTCCCAGTCTGCAGGGCGTCCTGGCTGATTCGATCGTTGGCTGCAAAGCGGACGCGTGGTTTCGGGGGCTGGCCGCAACATCGGCCGGACAATCGGGCTCGCTTTCGCCCGCGAAGGCGGCGACATCGTTCTCGTTTCGAGAACCGCGGCAGAGGTGCGACGGGTGGCCGAGGAGTGTGAGAGTTTCGGCGGGCGGGCACTGCCTGTTGCAGCCGATGTGAGTCGGCATGGTGAGATCACTGAAGTCGTTCGCCAAGCCCTCGATCGATTCGGCAAGGTAGACGTTCTTGTCAGCGTCGCTGCCCTTCGGCCCCATAGGCCGTTCTGGGAATTCAGCTACGATGACTGGCACCAGGCGTTCAACGTCAATTTGCACTCCACGTTCTATTTCGCCAAGGCCCTTGCACCCAGCATGATCGAGCGGCGCAGTGGCAGCATCGTCGCGCTAGGTGGGATGTCGTCCGTCACGGCAATGCGCCCGGGAATAGGGGTCGTGGCTGCTTCGAAGCACGGGCTGTACGGCTTGATCAAGGCGATGGCCGTGGACCTGGGCGAATACGGGGTGAGGGCCAATCTCGTCGCGGTCGGCAATATCGCCACCGAGCGGCACAATCCCGAATGGTACCTTCCGGGTCAGGAGATGCGTCCAGAGCACCAGCAACTTGCATTGCGCCGGGATGGGCACCCCGAGGAGGTGGCAAATGCCGTCCTGTTCCTGGCCTCGGAGGACGCCTCCTATATTACAGGCGGCTGCCTGACGTGCTCAGGCGGGCGGTTTCCCGGCATGTAGCCGCTTGGCATCAGGCGACGAGCAGGGCCATGAACTCCCGAACGGGCATGGCCTGGAGCCGCTGTAGATCCTCGCATTCGTGGACGATTGCTTCTTGACGCCGGGGCGGTAACCGGCGCGCGAGATTGTTCCGAAACTTCTCCTCCAGCAGGGCCAGGCTTTCGCTGCGCCGGCGCCGGTGGCCAAGCGGATACTCTACGACGACCTTGCCCGTGCGGCTGCCGTCCGAAAAGAAGACCTGCACCGCACAGGGGACGGACCGCTTGTCCGGATCCAGGTAGTCGCGGTTCCACTGCTCGTTCTCGACGCAATCCATCTTGTCGCGCAATGCATCGATCCGTGGATCCGCGGCCGCGTCGTCTTCGTAGTCCTCGGTCGTAAGCCTGCCTTTGAGCAAAGCGATGGCAGTCGTATAGCGAACGCAATGATCGCGGTCGGCAGGATTGCTCAACGGACCCTTCTTGTCGCTGATACGGATCGTGTTCTCGTGGCTGGTGATCACTACGCGCACCACATCGTCTATGCGGTCTTTCACCTGCGGATGCAACCGCAATGCCGCCTCGACCGCAGTCTGGCAATGGAAAGCGGTCGGGTAGGAGACCTTGAACAGAATGTTCTCGACCACATAGGAGCCGTACAGCCGCTGGAATGCGAAGGTCCGGCCCTTGAAAAGCACGTCGTAGAAACCCCAGCGCGGCGTGCTCAGCACGGCCGGATATCCCATTTCACCCTTCAGCGTCATCAGCGCCAACTGCACCGCGCGACTGACTGCGTCGGCGCCCGCCCAGGATTTTCTCGATCCGGCATTCGGTGCATGCCGGTAGACGCGCAGCGTTTGTCCGTCGACCCACGCATTGGAAACGGCATCGATGACCTGGCTTCGTGTGCCGCCCAGCATCGCAGTCGTCACCGCGGTGCTCGCGATCTTCGCAAGCCCTATGCTCCCATCGAGGCCCACGGCATGGAAGCTGTTGCTCAACGCGAGCGCGCCCTGGATCTCGTAGGCTTTGATAAGCGCGATGAGGACGTCGCGCATCGTCGGCTCACGAGCGGCATGGCCGGTATTCGTGCGCGACCGGTAATCGGCGACCGCGAGGATCGCGCCAATGTTGTCCGAGGGATGGGCCGCTTCCGCCGCAAGCCAGGTATCGTTGAAATCCACCCATCGAATGAGACAAGCGGTATCGAAGGCCGCCTTTACGATGTCCAGTTCGTACGACGTACCGGGCACGCGGGCGCCATTGGGTACGATTGTCCCCGGCGCAAGGGGGCCAAGGAGCTTCGTGCAGGCAGGGTAGGAGAGCGCCTCGAACGCGCAGCCGAGCGAATCGATGAGGCATAGGCGGGCCGTCTCGAAAGCGTCCTGGCTCTCGATCGAATAATCGAGCACGTAGTCGGCGATGTCGACGAGCACTTGGTCCGGCTCGGGTCTGGCTTTACCTGCCGACATCCTCACCTTCTTTTCCAAGAAAGCATGAAAACGCCCGGCTGACGGGAACGAAAGCGGTTCGTGAGACAGGCAGCGGCCGCTCGCATTCGCCCGGCGATAGTCCTCGAGACGCCACAAATCCCAGAGTCACTCTTCCGGCGACGAAATGCGCAGTTCCGAATTGGCCTCTCCCAGCTCGCCTATTGGCTTCCCTACCAGCGGCGGGGTACGGCTCAGCCTGAGCGGTGAATTCAATAGCGGCCATCTTCGCCCGTCATCACCCGGGATTTCGATGATCAGCTGCCGTGCGATGGTTTGCGGACTGCACGCGACTTCACCGACGCTGCGCACAGCGGCGGCAGGAATGCCCGCTCGCTCGCACGCTTCTACCAGGCGCTCGCGCGTCATTCGCTCGCAATCGCCAACCGTGAGACCGATCGCGACGAGGACGGCTTCGCTGTCGATCGCCTCTGGCTCCAGACAGGCGAACCCGTCGGCGCATCGCACGATGAACGGCCGAGACGCAGCCGGCTTCGCGTTCCAAAGCCCAGCGGTGGCAGCCACAGCCGCATCCTGCATCGATATATCGAGCAGGTGTCCGCGACCCGATTGATCGCGAATAAGCACCGCAGCCAGTATCGAAAGCAATCCGAAGGCGCCACCCAGGATGTCCGCCGCGGAGATACCTGCCTTGGTAGGCACTCCGTTTACGCGCGTCAAGTCCATGAACCCCGACATTGCCTGCACGACCGTGTCGAAGGCGGGCCGACCAGGATAGGACGAGGAGGCGCCGAAACCCGAGATCGCGCAATAGACGAGCTTCGGGTTCAGCTCGAGAAGCTTCGCGGGGCCAAAGCCCAGCCGTTCGAGGGAGCCGGGCTTCAGGTTCTCTACCAGTACGTCGGCATCCTGAATCAACGATCTGAAGCGTGCGCGATGTGCCTCGTTGCGCAGGTCGAGCTCGACGCTTCGCTTGTCGCTGTTGCTGAAGACGAAGAAATAGCCGCGATTACCCTGTACCGGTGGCCAGCCGCGCGATCCCTCGCCCCCGGGTGGCTCGATCTTGTACACGTCCGCTCCCAACGCACCGAGATGACGCCCGACCAGCGGCGCGGTGGTGTATTGCCCGATCTCGAGGACCCGCATGCCGGAAAGAGCGCTTCGCGCCATACCGTTCCCGAGCGGCTGCGCCTTCCCGCGCCCGGCAACCAAAGAGCGCACACGGCTGTTGTGCTCTCCGGGACGCGGTACTTCGCCGCCGTTCGAAGCGATGGGCAGGGACAGCGCAAACGGGCTCGACGGCATGGCGAGCTCGGATTGATCCACCGGATCGAATAGCCGGCGCACCGTGTGCCGATGCAAGAGGTTGGGTTCGCCAGCCAGCTGAGGGACGGTGAGAATCGGCCCACAGGCGATTTCGATCGCGCTCAATCGTTCGATGCATTTCATGACGGGTTGCGCGCTGACCCAGTCCTGGACGAAGCGATCCACTTCGGCGCGGCGCGCTACCCGTTCGCTGTTGGTCGCGAAGCCCTTTGCCCTGGCGAGCGAGGGCTTGCCAAAGAGGGTGCACAGCCGGCGCCATTGGTCGTCCGTCGCGGTACAAATCAGAACCCATCCATCACTCGCCCGGTACGCGTTCCACGGCGCTGCTAGCGAATGGCTGTTACCAGCCCGGGTTGCCGGCTTGCCGATTGCGTGGAACGGAAGGAACGTGGAAAGGGCGCCAACCGCGCAATCGTACAATGCGATGTCGACATGCTGACCGAACCCCTGCATGCTCCGCACACGTAGCGCCACAAGGGTAGCCGCTGCCGCATAGAGCCCGGCAGAGTATTCGCAGAACGGAAAGCCGATAAGGCAGGGTGGCCCATCAGGATTCCCGGTCGTATCCGCCAGGCCTGCCGCTGCCTGGATCAGCGCCTCGGAATGGGGTGCTCCTGCGAGAGGGCCGCCAGCGCCGAACGCAGTGACGTCGCAGATGATCTGGTCCGCAGAGAAGTCGTGCGTGCGGCTCGATGGAAGGTCTGTAGACAGCAGGACGACGTCCGCAACGCTCAGCAACGAGTCGAGAAACTTCCTGTCGCTGCCGTCGTCGCCCACGACGAGGCTAAGCTTACCGGCTGCCGCGCAAGCTCGATTGACCCACTTGCCACGCGCCGGCACCGCTGCGGCCGCATTCGTAGGCTCCACAAAGACGACGTTGGCGCCGAGTTGCGCGAGGATTGTGCCGCAGACGCTCGCCCCGAGGCGCTCGCCAAGCTCCACGACGAGCACGCCCTCGAGTGGCGGCCGAGCGACGTTGGCACTGCTTGCCTCCCAGGCGGCCGAGTGTGCAGCATTTGTCATCGTGCCAAGCCTTGCCCGAGGGGTTAGCTCATACGAATATCGGGCAAGCAGACGAGCTTGGCCTCGAAACGGCACGAACGTCTGCTCGACTATATTGCTGCACGTCCTTCAGCGACTCCCGCACCAGCCTGGAGCGGGGGGAGAGAAGAGGTCCGACGACAGGCACACCGATGTAAGAGCGCGCGCGAAGCCCGCGCACCGCTTCGATGCCGGCGAGCCCGATTAACGTTGCTTCCAGCCGGCATCGGGGGCAAAGCGGCGGTCAGGCGGCACCACGAGCAACTGCGTCAGCTCGTCGATACGGCCGATACGCTCGACCCTGTTGACCGCGTCGATGATCTGCTGAGGACGACCAGCCGGCAGGATAGGCTCGACCAACGAGCGAAACTTCTCTTCCACCTCTGCAGCTGACATTGGGTTCTCCGGCAGCCCTTTGGAGTACGGCACAATCTCCTTGATCCGCCGTCCATCCTTAAGCGTGACTTCTATGCCAGCACCTTTGTCGACCGCCGTCCATTCGGCATTGCTCGGCACCATGCACCTGATCTTGCGTGCCGTCTCCACCAGTTTGCCATCCTTCACGTCGACCTTCGGATAGTCCCAGAAGCCGTTTCCGCCGTGCACGCCCCGTCCACCGTGGTGGAGACGCATGGCCATCGAGAACGGAAGACTGAACTGCGCACCGAGAATGTCCTCGGGTTCAACGATCGAACCGATGTGCGACAGGATCTGTTCGCTGTTCGTATATACGATGATCGACTCGACTTCATCGGGGCCGAAATCGATCCGGTCACGTGCCTGGTCGAGCGCATCGAAAGCCGCGTGAATCAGGTGGCAGCACGAATAAGGCTTGAGGGCGTTGTCGAGCGTGTGATAGACCTCGCCCAGCCCTGCGGTCAGCCGGCTCAAATCATAGTCGACCGCGAACACCTTGCAGAAGCCCTTTTCGCCTTCGAGGATCGAGTGAGGGCCCGTGATACCCGCCTTGGCAAACAAAGCGGCTCGCACGCCTGCCGCCGCCGGTATGGCGCAGTGTATGCGTTTAACCGATCCACCAGTCTTCGTATACTCGATAAGGCCAGCCGAATGACTTCCGGCGATTGCTAAGGCGTTCAACGTCGCCTCCTCGTCCAGTCCCATAAGCACCGCTCCGGCTGCAGCGGCGCCGAAGGGACCCACGCCAACAGGCGGGTGATGCCCTCGGTAGATCAGATAAGGCGAGCATGCCCAGGAGATGCGGATTTGAATCTCGTAGGCCACGATAACGGCCAGTAGAAGCTTCTCGCCTGACGCCTTCGCATATTCGCCGATCGCGGTCGCAGCGGGGACCGCTATACCTCCGGGGTGCGTCGGGCTCTTCAGGTGAGTGTCGTCAGTCTCGTTCGCGTGATTGAAGGTGCTGTTGAGGAAGGCGGCATCGTCCGGCGACATCTTGTCGCCGAAGTAGGAAACAGTGGAGTGGGTTCCGCTGCGCGTCGCCTTCATCACTTCATAGTAGGTCTGGCTCCATGGCAGCGTTGCACCCGCAATCTGGCAGCCTAGGTTGTCGAGGATGAATCGTTTGGCGTAGTCCCGGACCTGTTCCGGGACACCCCTGAGGGAAACGTTCGCCGACCAGCGTGCAAGGGCTCTCGTCTCGTTCATGCCTCGTCCTCTCCGTGAGGTTGCCGCCGGGCCTCTCGCGCTCTGCCCGGATGATGCATGTATATTGCGTTGTGCCCGTACTCTTGTCAATTCGAGGTTTCAGTAACTAGCCTGGGTTTCGCCTACCGGAACCTGGAGGTTGTGTAAAATCCGCCTTCCCTTGCTTCCGAAACAAGCCAAATGAATTTACTAAAGGAAAAAGCGGACATGATGAGAGCAGTTCAGCGCACGCTCGCCATTTTCGAGTCTTTCACGAGCGAACGAACAAGCCTGAGCCTGCAGGAGATCGCAAACCGCATCCGGTTGCCGAAATCCACGACATTTCGATTGGTGCAGAGCCTCGATAAGGCGGGCTATCTCGTGCGCCTCGACAACCAGGCCTACTGCCTGTCTTTCCGCGTGACACGTCTCGCCGGGCTCGTCAGGAGCACCTTGGACATTCGCCAACTCGCGAGAGTGACGATGATCGACTTGGCCCGGCAGTCAGGCGAGTCGGTGACGCTGAACCTGGCGAGCGACCGACACCGCATTTGTATAGAAGTGATCGATACACCCTCGCCGCTCATGAGCGTAACAAAGCCGGGTGAGCGTGTGCGACTCATTGACGGTGCGACGGCAAAGGTGCTGATGGCGTGGCTGCCAAAGAAGGAGCAGCAGCAGGCGCTTGTCTACGCGGCAAAGGCCACTGGCAGAAGCCGAGCAGCGCTGATGCGCGAGCTGATGCGCATACGGGACGAGAAGTACGCAGTGACACACGGCGAGCGCGTTCTCGGGCTGACGGCCGTGTCCGCGCCTATCCAGGAGCCTGACGGCGCGGCTCGGCACTGCATTACCGTCACTGGTCCTACGGTGCGGCTGCAGCCGCGTGAGCGCGAGGTGGTCAAGTTGGTGACGCGCGCTGCGTCCGACATATCTCGCCGACTGGGGGCGGAGCCGCAGGGAGTAGAGAAGTAGTCCTCAGTTTGGCTCAGGTGCACGTGCGCTTGCGGCGGCGCCGATGATTTCGACGCCGCACCACCGCTCATAGTGCCGCACCAAGGTGGAGATGTCGTTGCTGTCGCCGTCCTGTGTGATCGCGTAGCCGATGACCTGCTTTATGACAGGAGCAAGCCAGGTCGGAACGCCGTAGTGCTCGGCTTCCTCCAGAAACAGCTTGATGTCCTTGTAGCTGATCATCATCTTCGCTCCATAGTCGAAGGTGCGCGGCAAGACGTTGCGCGGAAACTTGTGCGTAGTGGCGGAGTTGCGCCCGGTTCCGGTATTGATGACCTCGACCATCGTATCGGGGTCGAGCCCGGCTTTCGCCCCGAGCGCAAAAGCTTCGCACGCGGACACGAAGGCGGCGAACGACAGCATGTTGTTGAGCAGCTTCATGAGCTGCGCCTGCCCTGGCTCGGCCCCGACGTAGAAGACGTGCGCGGCGATCCGGTCCAGCAGCGGCTTGATTTCCTCCAGCCTGGATCGTTCGCCTGACACGGTAATCGAAAGCCCACCGGTTCGGGCAGCCGCGGCTCCACCAGTAATGGGGCAATCCATGACGCAGATGTCCGTATCCTCGAGACCGGCGACGAGGTCCCTCACGAATCGCGGACCCGTGGTAGAGAAATTGACGCACGTGCGAATGCGACCGCCATGGCGCAGCCCCTCGCAGCCGAGGACCACCTCGCGAATCGAATCGAGCGTGGGGAGGCAGACGAATACGACGTCCGCGCGGGCAGCCACTTCATGGGGTGAGGCGGCTTGCTCGGCCCCGGCGTCTAGCAGCGGGGCCTGGGCGGCGCGGTCGATGTCGTAAACGACCGCCTGAAATCCTTTGGCGAGGAATGTCTCGGCGATCGGCCCGCCCATGGAGCCAATCCCGACGAAGCCGAGCACGAAGCTCACGTCCCGAGGCAGTGACCCGGAAGATCGCAAGTCTTCGGTCAATGTAGCACCGCGCGCCCTAGTCGACCTTCACCCCTGCCTGCTTGACGACCTTGCCCCACTTTTCGTATTCACTCGCGACGAACTTGGTGAACTGTTCGGGCGTTCCGGTCTTCACCGAGTAGCCTTGGTTAAAGAGCATCGTTTTGACCTTCTCCTGCTGCATGATCCGGTTGACCTCCTCATTGAGCTTCTGGACGATCGTTGCCGGGGTGCCGGTTTTCACCAGCAGTCCGTACCAATTGGAAGCATCGAGCTGCGGATAGCCCAGCTCCGCGAGCGTCGGCAGCCCTTCGAACAGCGGCGTGCGCTCGTTGTCCAGAACCCCGAGCGCCCTCAGCCTGCCTGCTCGCACATGCTCTACGAGCGCCCCCGGGGCGCTGAACATCAGCTCGACTTGGCCGCCGAGCAGCTCGCGAACGGCCGCGCCGCTGCCCTTATAGGGAACGTGGACGACATTCACGTGAGTGACCTGCTTGAACAGCTCCCCCGTCATGTGTCCTATAGTTCCCGCTCCAGGAGAAGCGTAGTTCAGCTTGCCGGGCCGCTTCTGCGCCAACGCGATCAGTTCTTTCGCCGTGTGTACCGGTAACGAAGGATGGGCCGCGATGATCTCTGGCGCAGTGGCTGTTTGAGCGACTCCGGTGAAATCGCGCACGGGGTTGTAGGGTGCCTCGCGGTACAGGTTCGGGGCGATCGCGTGCGTGCTGCTCGTCACGATGATCATAGTGTAGCCGTCGGCCGCCGCCTGAAGAACGACGTTGGATCCGACGGCGCCGGTGCCTCCTGGCCGATGATCGACGATCACCGGCTGACCCCATGCTTCGCTCAGGTGCTGCCCGATCGTTCGTGCCTGCAAGTCGGTTCCGCCTCCCGGAGAGAACGGGACCACCAACCGGATTGGCTTGTTCGGATAAGTCTGCGCCGTCGCCGCCTGGTGGGGAGCTGAGGCCGCTATCAACGCCAGCACTGCAAACCGTAGCTTCATGATCTCCTCCAGTTATGCGCCCTTGAAGCGGGCGATCCGCTTTTCCAGGAAGGCGCTGATGCCCTCCTGCTTGTCTTCGGTGCCGTATATCGTGGTCACGAGAAAGGTTTCGAGCTCGATTGCCGAGGCAAGATCCATCTGCATGCCCCGGTGCACCGCACGCTTGACCAACGCCAAGCTCAAGGGAGCGCGTTCAGCGTATTTCTCGACCAGCGCCTTGGCGGCAGCCAGCGCCCCCCCTTTGGCTGTCAGGCGATTGATCAAGCCGATTCGGTATGCATGGCCGACATCGACCGGGTCCGCCGCGAACAGCATGTCGAGCGCATGGGAAACGCCCACGATACGCGGGAGTCTCTGCGTTCCGCCGGCTCCGGCTACCGTGCCGATACGCGCGCTGGTGATCGCGAACGTGGCGCCTTCTCCCGCTACCCGCAGATCGCAGGCGAGCGCCAGCTCCAATCCGCCGGTGATGCAAAATCCTTCTATGGCCGCGATAACCGGCTTCCCCAGTTCCTCGATCGTAGCGTTGAGGCTATGCCAGCTGTTGAAATAGACCATTCCCTGGGTCGGGGCCTGGACCTTCAGGGCTTCGTTCAAATCCGCGCCGGCTGAAAAGAACTTCTCGCCCCCGGTGATGATTACGCCGCGGGCGCAGGCGTCCACGTCTGCCGCTTTGAGCGCTGAAATCAGTTCGCGCATCATTTCGAGGCTGATTGCATTGCGCTTGGCCGGCCTGTTCAGTGTGATCACGCAAGCTGGGCCATCCTGCGCAGCGGTAATGGTCCGATAAGTCATGGCATCCGTATATGGGTGCCGCTCGCAAAGCGGCGAATGCGCTCAGGTTAGCGCAATTTGCCATGCAGGAGAACAGGTTCCGTTTAACGGAACCTGTGCCCGATTGACATGTACTCGGGAGATTGCGTTATTCTCGTTTTGCAGATGCTGATTGCGCCTTGCACGCGCCGACCCGGATGGGAGACCGCAAGTTGCACTACCAGGACATCCTGTACGAAGCTGCGGGCGGGATCGCCCGCATAACGATCAACCGCCCGGAGAAGCGCAATGCGGTGCGCCCGCTGACGTACGAGGAGCTCACGCATGCCATGCATCGTGCAGCCGATGACCCGGAGATCGGCGTCGTAGTGCTGAGCGGGGCGGGCGACAAGGCCTTCTGTTCAGGAGGCGACGTAGGCGATCAGTCAAGCCGCACCCCTGACGTCGGGCGTATCCACACGCGCCGACTGTTGGCGCTGTCTTCCGTGATGCGGATGATGGACAAGCCCATCCTGGCAAAGATCCGTGGCTACTGCGTCGGCGGCGGAAACGAACTGCACCTTTTCTGTGATATGTCCTTCGCCGGGGAGCACGCCATCTTCGGACAAACCGGCCCGCGAGTCGGCAGCATTCCAGTCTGGGGCGCATGCCAGCTGCTAGCCCGTTATGTTGGCGAGCGCAAGGCGCGCGAGATGGTATTCGGGTGCCGGCAATACACCGCGCAGCAGGCCCTCGAAATGGGCCTAGTAAATTTCGTCGCGCCCGACGACAAGTTGGATGCACTGGTCGACGAGTGGTGTCAGGAGATCCTCAACAAGAGCCCGCAGAGCATTCGCATCGCGAAGCTGGCGCTCAATGCAGGATCCGATCAGGAGTTCTACCAATCGTATTTCCCGAGCAGCGCGCTGCTGGCATCGATCTACGGCAATGACGAAAACATGGAGGGTATCCGGGCCTTTCTCGAGAAGCGGAAACCGGACTTCAGACGCTTCCGACGCAAAGGGCTGTGACGCCGTCGCTATTGGACAACGGCATTTGCTCGCGCGATGAACTCCCGTACGCAATATGCCGGCTTGGTGAAGCCCGGCGAAGGGCAGGCGCAGCAGTTCGATGGGCCGGTGTCGGACAAATGCGAGAAGACGTGCCGCTCGAAACGCGAAGTCGAGGCGCGCACTGGGTCGATCAGGGATGGGAGGACAGGCAACCATGACCGATGAAGCGTTCGTCACGCTCGCCGCGGCGGGCGATGTTGGCACCGGCCACGAGCCGCCCGGCAGCTCGTTCGAGCATGTGCTGGGGATCCTGCGTACGGCCGATATTCGCTTCGCTCAGGTGGAGCGGCTGTACTCGGAGCGCGGTGCATTCCAAGGTCAGGGTGCAGGCTTTCACACGCGCCAGAGGCCGGCCATGGCAGAGGCATTCAAGAGTGTACCGTTCAATGTGCTCTCGATCGGCTCAAACCACACCGGCGACTGGGGTCCCGACGCGGTAATCGACACGATCGAGACGTTCCGCAAGCTCGGCATACCGACGATCGGGGCCGGTCGCGACATAGAAGAAGCGCGAAAACCGGCTCTGCTCCAATGCAAGGGATTTCGGATTGCTTTCCTGGGCTATGTTTCGGTCCTGCTACCGCAATACTGGGCAACGGAGGAGCGGGCCGGAGCGGCACCGATGAGGGCGCACACCTTCTACCAACCATACGAATACCAGCCGGGGGCGCCAGCGCGCGTCGTTACCGTGCCGGACGCGGACGATCTTGCGGCGCTGGTGCACGATGTTCGCGCCGCGCGCGAACAAGCGGATTTCGTATTCGTCTCCCTGCACTGGGGCGTGCATTATGTGCCGGCTCCGGCCGACTACCAACCATTGGTGGCGCACGCGATCATCGATGCCGGAGCGACTGCAGTGCTCGGACACCATCCGCACCAGCAGCAGGGCATTGAGCTTTACGGCGATGGAATCATCTTCTACAGCATCGGCAACTTCGCATTCCACCGCCGTAGCGGGCCTCCGGCTGCATGCATGCCCGACGGCCGCTATCTGCACAAGGCGGTCTATTCCATCGAACCCGAGCCTGGCGTGACGTTCGACTACCGACGCCACTACAACGAGGGCGGGGTGGCTTTCATCCAGGTAGACGGGAAGGGACTTCGCGCAGTGCACTACTTGCCCACCCTGCTCAATGCGCTGGGACAGCCGGAACCGATGAAACGCGAGGACCCTCAGTTCGAGAAGTCGCTGGCTTACTTGAACTGGGCTGGGAAGTTCATAAAAGGCGGCCTAACGGAGATGACGGCATCGGGGGACCGCTACGAGATCTACCGCCGGCCAGCATGAGGGCGCGCAGGGGTCTCGATCGGGTTGCCCTTCCCGTGCTCGCCTGGTTCCTCGGTTGCGGTTCTGCTTTCACCCGCGCAGCAGCACCTCGTCGTTCTTGCGGCCGTGCAGCGATGCGGACAGCGCATCCATGTCCTGGAGCTCGTCGATCCGGCCGATCAGCTCGACGATCTGCTCGGCAGTGGCACGAGAAAGCACAGGGCCGGCAAGGCCAAGGAATTTGCGCTCGATGTCTGCGCGCCCGAGCGGGTAGCGCGAGCTTCCTCGCCGCTGGTCGACTTGCTCGACCCGAACGCTAGCGTCGTCGAGCTCGGCCTCTACCCGGACGGCGTGCCGCGTCGAGGCGCCGCCGGCGTCGAAAACGGGATCGTGGCTTATCCGAATGCGCTCGATGAGAGCCAGAATACGGGGATCGGCGAGACGCGATTCGGCAAACTGCTCGACGAACACTTCTCCGTCGAGCAGCTTCACGGCGGAGGTGTAATAACCGTTCATCTGGGCGGCCACGACGCCAGCCGGCACGTATGGCCAGCCAACATTGCTTACGGCCTTGCGCGACATGTACACGCGAAGCATCTTGAGGTTGCCCGCATTGACACCCTGCTGCATCAGGCGTTCGATCGCATCGATCGTGGTATGCGTGCTCGCGCAGGAGGCGTAGCACTTGAAGCCGACCTCCTGAATCTCCCAATGCTTGCCGAGCTCCGCGGTCGCGGCCGGAATATCTACCCGATCGCATAGCGTGCTGAAGAATCCGCCGAACGACTGCTCCAACGCTGTCCTGCTGCCGGTGAACCCGCGGGCGGCCAGCGTGGCCGCGATGACACCGCTTTGCGCGGCGCGACCGGCATGAAAGCGCTTGCTCATGGCGCCGGTGCGGGCGCCATGCAGTCCCGCTGCCTGGGTTGCCGCGATACCGAGCGCATCGGCCGTGGCCTCGGCATCCAGACCGAGAAGGTTGGCCGCCGTCGCGGCGGCAGCGAGGGTTCCTACGGTACCGGTCGTGTGATGACCGCGCAGGCCGTGGCCAAGCCCGATCGCGATACCGATACGCAATCCGACCTCGTATCCGGCGATGACGGCTGTGAGCAATGCCGATGGGGACTTGTCATAGGCCTCTGCGAGCGCGAATGCCGCGGGAACGGTGACTGCGCCCGGGTGCATGCTGGCGCGCAGGTGGACGTCGTCGAGCTCGAAGCCGTGCGCTGCGGTGCCGTTCGCCATGGCAGCCGCATCGACGCCGCAGCGCTCCTCCCCTCCCCACAAGGAAGCGCGTGCACCAGGGCTCAGGTCGCACGCCGTCGCCGCAGCAATGCGGCCCCAGGGCTGGCGGGAACCGAATAGGCCGCAGCCCAATGTGTCGAGCAGGCAAAGTTTTGCGTGATCCCACGCCGCGTCGGGTATGTCTTCCCGGCGAAGCTTCGACGTGCATTCCGCGAGCCGGGCGGTGACGCAGGCGGCTGCATCGGTGGCTGCTGAATCCAAGGCAATGACGGAACTCATCGGCGTGCCGCTCCTTCAGAACGTGTACCGGCGCAGTCCGCCGTCGACCGGAATTACCGTCCCGCTGATATAGCCCGCGAGGGGCGAAGCCAGAAACACCGCGAGGCATGCCAGCTCCTCCGGCTCCCCGAAGCGGCCCACCGGGATGTGCTGTGCGGCAAATTCCCGACGCACCGGCTCGGGGTTGTTGCGCAGAATCTGTTCACTGATGATGCGCCCTGGAGGAATGCTGTTCACCGTGATGCCGTAGCGGCCCAGCTCCTTGGATAGGCCCTTGGCCCAGGCGTGGACGCCGGCCTTGGCCGAGTACGCTGCATTCAGGCGCACCTGCTCCTGCTTCCCGGTGATGTTGATTATGCGCCCCCACCCGCGCTCGATCATTTGCGGCAGCAGGGCGTGCGTTACCTGACGCACCCGGGTGAAATTAAGCGTCATCGCCTCATCCCACGTCTCCTCCGGGGCATTGATTGGAAGCGGGCGACTGCCACCGGCGCAGTTAATCAGGATATCGACGTGGCCCAATCCGGCGAGCGCCTCTTTCGCGACCCTTTGGGGCGCATCGGAGTCCATGATGTCGGCCACCACGACATGCGGTGCCGGCCCTCCCAAGGCGACGATTTCACCGGCGAGCTCGCGCAACAACTGCTCTCGCCGTGCGGTGATGCAAATTCTGACGCCCTCCTCGGCAAGGCCTTGGGCGATTGCCCGGCCAATGCCCATGCTCGCCCCGGTCACCAAGGCTGTCTTGTTTTTCAGTCGGAGCTCCATCGCGCGTGTCATCCCTCCAGGCATCGTAGGACCATCTGAAGCATAGGCGGCTTGGGCCCGTTTTATCGCCGGCACCCGGCGATGTCAACGCGATTCCATTCAGAAGCACCCGTGCCACGTACCGAAACCGCCCTCGATCAATCGGACCGGGTGCTATGATCTTTGCGAATCATTGCGCAATGCGCGCAGCAGCAGCCTTTGATGGAGGAGTCGAGGCATGCCGATCGCCGTCGCCGTGAACGGAATCGCGCCCGAGCGGATGAACCGACCCGGCAGCACGAGTGCTGGCACACCCGGCTCCCGGGGTACGTCGCATATCGCAAACCAAACTGCCACTGGAGGTGCATCATGAACGACAGCGGTTCCAATGCCTTGACCAGCCGCTCCGCCCACATGGTGGAGCACCTGTTGTCGCTTCGCTTCGACCGCCTGCCCGAGCCGCTGGTACGAGAGGCGCGGATCCGCCTGCTCGATGGCTTCGGTTGCGGCATCTATGGCGCTCTCATGCCATGGGGCAGGATTACGGCCGAGGTGGTCTACGATGAGCAATCTCAAGGGCCCGCGACGATCTACGGGAACCGCAAACCGGCGGCAGCCGCGCGTGCGGCGCTGGCGAACGGGACCGCGACGCACGGGATCGAGCTTGACGACATCTCGCCCGGCGCGCATGTCCATCCCGGAGCAGTCGTTATTCCGGCAGCGCTTGCAACGGCCGAGCGCTGCGAGGTGTCCGGCGCGCAGCTGCTGCTCGGCGTGATCGCCGGCTACGAGGCGATGACGCGGGTGGGGCGCGCCATCGGCGAAGCGGGATGGGGCTTCCACATCACAGGGGTTGCCGGACCGGTCGGTGCGGCCGTTGCTAGCGGGGTAGTACAGGGGTTCTCGGTGGATAAGATGCTGCGGGCGATCGGTATCGCGTGCTCCAGCGCAAGCGGCATCAAGAGCTTCACTCAGGGCAGCGGCGGGATGATCAAGCGCATGCACGCGGGCAGGGCCGCAGAATCAGGCGTTATCGCTTGCGCACTGGCCGAACGCGGCTTCACGGCACCGCTGGCGGCGCTCGACGGCAAGTTCGGCTTGCTGGAAGTGTTCGGGGGCGATCAATCCAGGCCGGACGAGCTCGACAAGGCATTGGGAGAGAACTATGCCATCTCCCGGGTGTGGACCAAGGTCTACCCCTGCTGCGGCGTTCTGCATACGACCGCGCAAGCGTTGCATGCGTTGCGTCTTCAGAACGGGCTCGAGCCTGAGGCGATCGGCAATGTCCGAGTCGGCACCAACAAGCGGGCAATCGCGTTGAACGGGGAAATCGCGCCCAAGGAAACCATGGCGGCGCAGTACAGCATGCCTTTCACGGCGGCAGTCGCCCTGACGCGCGATCCCAGGGACCCGCGTCACTACACCGGGGAAGCGCTGGACGACCCGGAAGTGTGCGATCTCGCGCGCCGCGTCGAGCTGTATGCGGATGCAGAGATGGAAGCGATGTATCCGCGCTACGGAACGCGCGCCGAAGTCATCCTGAAGGATGGGCGCAAGTTCGATACACGGCTGCTCGATGCCCACGGCACGCCGGCCGATCCTTGCAGCGAGGACGAGGCGCAGGACAAATTTCGCTGCCTCGCCGGCGTTGCCATCGGGCGGGATGCGATCGACACTATCGTGTCGCTCGTATCGGGTATCGACAAGCTCGCTTCGGTAGGGCCGCTGTCCGAGTCGCTGCGCGACGGGTCGAAGACGCAATGACCCGTTTGATCCAGGCACTACAGGGCGCCTGATCACTGCTCGCCCGACCGTATCCAGCGTAATCCCGTGAATACAGCGCGTCTGCCAATTCGAGACGCCTTAACGAAGGGATTCCCGGCGCGTACCGTTGTCGATGTCAGCAGCGGTACGCGCGGGGACCGCGATCGGTGCTTCGGCGCCGCTCGAACGGATCCGTTACTTCGCCAGCTTCGCCTCGCGTATGACCTTGCCCCACTTCGCGATCTCCGCCTTGATCGCCTCCGCATACTCCTCGGGAGTGCTCGCCACGACTTCGGTCCCTGCGTCCATGAAGCGTCTACGGATTTCGGGCTTCTGCAACACCTGCACGATCTCCTTATTGAGCTGGTTCACGATGACGGGCGGCGTCTTTGCGGGAGCGAACAGGCCGAAGGGAGAAACGAAATCGTATCCAGGAAGCCCGGACTCGGCGATTGTCGGCAATCCGGCAAGGAGTTCGGAGGGCTTCGCGCTGGTGATCGCCAGCCCGCGCAGGCGGCCACTCCGGATGTGCGGTGCCACCGAGCTTGCGGTCGCGAACATCAGGTGTACCTCGCCGGAAACGAGCGCGGTCAGGGCGGGGCCGGCGCCACGGTAGTTGATCCTGACCATATCGACTCCCGCCATCACCTTGAAGAGCTCGGCAGGCAAGTGATTTGCGCTCCCGGTGCCGGACGTGGAGAAGTCCAGCTCACCGGGCCGTTTCTTCGAGAGTGCAATCAGCTCCCTGACCGATTTGACGGGCAGCGAGGGATGCACGGTCAGGACGCTGGGGGAGGTGGATGCGAGGCATACGGCAGCGAAGTCCCTCACGACATCGTATGGCGCCTTCTCGAACAATGGACCTATGGTGAAGCTGCCAGCGGCGACGAGCAGGGTGTAGCCGTCCGGCGGGGACTTCGCCAGCAGATCGCCTTGTATGAAGCCACCGCTCGGGCGGTTGTCGACGATGACGTCCCAGCCCTTGCTTTCGTTCAGTCCCTGCGCCACCAGGCGCGCCAGGAAGTTGTTTGCACCACCGGGAGGCGAGGCGATGATGCGTATGGGCTTGGCCGGAAAATCCTGCGCGTGCGCGGCAGTCCCGCCCAGGAATACAAGTCCGATGGAAAGCAGGCAGCGCGAAGCGTGTGGTTTCATGGCATCTCCTCCTTGCTTGTGGATGACTGTGCCGGCCGCTGAAAGGCTTGCCCGCGAGTGAGCGCCTCGCGCGATTGGGAGTGAGGCACCGCGGCGGCCGCGCTGGCCGCCCGGCTCCTGCCGCACAGGCGTTCGCCGCTTATCTGCCCGCTTTGACCAGCAACTTCGCAAGCTTGGCCGCGTCGTCCATCTGCTCCATTCCCAGGATAGTGTCTCGAATTTCGGCCACCTGCTTCTGCGGGAGGACGTGCTTTACCAGCTTCTCGAACTTTTCGATGATCTCCGCATCGGAGGCGAACCGGGATTCACTGCCGCGTTGCGCTTCGACCGTTTCCTCCATTCGCGTACCGTCCTTGAGGAAGACCTCTACGCGGACGTAGTAACGGTTGCCCATCCGGGTGATCTCCGGCTCCGCGATGAACTCCACCTTTCGTGAATGGGCGATACGCTGCGGGTCGGCCATCTTCGACTCGTCGCACTGATCGACGAAGAAATCGCCTTCGAGGAGCAGCGTTGCCACGACGTAGGGCATGCAGAACTGCATATTGGTCGAACCCGACGGCTCGTACTTCCAGAATACATGGTCCTTCGTGACCTGCGAGCCGTGCACCACGATCTTCTCGACCTCGTCGGCGGTGAAGGGCCGGCGCTCGCGCATCAGTCGGATTGCATCGAGCGTCGAGTGGTTGCTCGCGGCCGCCGAGTAGAACTTGAGGGAGTCGTACATCGTCTCCCAGTGCTCGCCGAGCCCCCGGGTCAGCTCTTCCCATTTGATCCATTCTCGTTTGCGTGAGAACGTGGTACAGAAGCCGCCGTATTCGCTCTCGAATACGTTCTTGATGCCGGTATAGCCGACGCTCGCCAACATTCCAGCGTAAAGGCCGTTCTGCGCCGAGCGGCCGTGGTTCATCCGTTTCACCATTGCGCCGTACTGGACCGCCATGATGCCGCCAGTAAAGGTCCCGGCGATGCCGAGGGCATCGATCGTGCTCTCCTCGGAGAGGCCAAGGGCGGCCGCCGAGGAGGCTGCACCGGCGAAGGCGCCTACGGTGGCGCCGGAATGCCAGCCCTGGCCCAGGTGGTCGGGTCCCATGCACATGCCGACGCGCGGCCCCACTTCGTAACCGGCCACGGCGGCCGTGATGAACCGCTTGCCTGTCATACCACCCCGCGCTTCGGACAGGGCCACGATTGCCGGAAGCGTGGTCGGTCCGATATGCATTGCGCCTTTGCGGTGAATGTCGTCGAGCTCGAAGCCCTGCACCATGGTGCCGTTCAGCAACGCCGCGTGCGGCGCCGAGACCCGCTTGTCGGTGCCCCACAAACCGCAACTACGGCTTTCGTCGACGGCAGTGATCGCCTCGATGGCGAGCTGGCTGTGGTGTTTCGTCGATCCGTAGATGCCGCAGCCGATGGAGTCGAGGATGAGCAGCTTGATACGGTGCCGCACTTCCGCAGGAATTTTCTCGTACGTCAATCCGGAAACGAACTGGGCGATCTTTTTCGTGTAGCGGTTGTCGGCCTGCGTCGTTTGGTGCTCGCCGTGCGCTTCTGAGGTAGCTGCCTGCGTCATTTCGGATGCTCCTTCTCATTGAATCGAAATCACCCCGCGGCGGAGTGGCTGCGAGAGCGCGTGCTATTGGAGGACGAGCCCGGTGGCCTTCACCAGCTTGTTCCATTTCGCTTCCTCTTCCGCCACCAGCGCCGTCAGTTGTGCCGGCGTGCTGTGGCGTGTGTCCGCCCCGTCGGCCGCCATCTTGTCGACCACCTTCTGCATCTTCAGCACCTGGGCGATCTCCCGGTTCAGCTTCTCGATGATCGGCTTTGGCGTGCGAGCGGGCGCGACGATGGCGTACCACCCGGTAACGTCGAATCCCGGTAGGCCGCTCTCCGCCACGGTCGGCACGTCGGGAAGCTGCGCCGAGCGCGTGGCGCTGCTCGCGGCGAGCAGCTTCAGCCGCCCGGCCTTGACGTGAGGGATCGAGGACGTGGCGCTCGCAAAGAGGAACTGGATCTGGCCGCGCATGAGATCGAGGAGCCCTGGGCTGGCGCCCTTGTAAGGAACGTGCACCATGTCGATCTTCGCCATGTCCTTGAACAATTCGGTGGCGAGGTGCGCCATCGAGCCGACGCCTGTCGATCCATAGTTCAGCTCGCCCGGGCGGCTCTTGGCATATGCAATCATCTCCTTGACGTTCTTGACGGGCAGGCTCGGATTGGTGGTCAGGAGGTAAGGCTGAGACGTCAGCTGCGAGATCGCCGCGAACGTATTGCGCATGTCCACGGGCTCCTTGTGAATCAGACTGGCCCCGATAACCTGGCTGCCCGACAGCATGAGAAGGGTGTAGCCATCCGGGCTTGCGTCAGCGGCGAGCTTGCGCGCGAATACGCCTCCTGCGGACGGCCTGTTGTCCACGATGATCGGTTGCCCGAGAAGCTCCGAGACGGCATCGCCGACCACGCGGGCGGTGATGTCGGTCCCGCCGCCCGGGTTGAAACCGACGAGGAGGCGAATTGGCCTCGTGGGATAGCGCTCCGCGTCGGCAGCGCTTGCGAACGGAACCGCTGCCGTGAATGCGAGGCAGGCGCTCACGCCAAAGATCCAGCCTTCCGGTGCCAGTCTCATGAATCCTCCTTGTACTGCGCGAGCGCTGTTGCCGATACGCCCGTCACTTTCCATTCGGCGGCCCGCTACCGGTTTACCCCCTGCCGGTGAAGCGGGCAGCATTGCGTCCGGCGATGCGCCCGAACACGGTTCCGTTGGTGAGGCCGCTGCTGCCGGGGTAGTTGAAGTAGAACAGGCCCGCCGCCATTTCCCCGGCGCAGTAAAGACCGGCCAGCGGGCGGTCTGCCATGTCGAGCACCTGCGCATCGGTATTGATCTTGACACCGCCGAAGGTGAAGGTGATGCCGCAAGTGACCCCGTAAGCCTCGAACGGACCGTCTTCGATGGTGTTGGCCCAATTCGACTTCGGTATCGCGAGACCCTCAGTTCCTCGACCATCCAGCACATTCGGATTGAACGGGACGCTCTTCTTGATGGCGGCGTTGTATTCGCGAATCGTCGCGATCAACCGCCGAGCATCCACGCCTTCCATGCGCGCCGCAAGCTCCTCGAGGGTATCGGCGCGCACGCGGGTAACCCGCTTTATGCGGTACTCCTCGCGCTGTAGATGGAAGACCTTGGAGTCGAAGATCTGCCAGGCGACTTGTCCGGGCTGCGACAGGATTATGCGACCATACTTCGCATAGGTGTAGTTGCGAAAATCCGCGCCTTCGTCAACGAACCGTACGCCGTCGTTGTTGACCATTACGCTGAACTGGTAGCTGTGCTTCTGGAACCGGTCCCCGATCGTGCGGTCGCCGAAATCGGGGGCATTCATATCCCATTCGGTCGCGTGGCAGCCCGACCAATTGCCGTACGGCTGCGCGCCCACTTCCAGCGCCATGCGGATGCCGGCGCCTGTGTTGTAGCGTGTACCTCGCACCTTGGCGAGGTCCCAGCCGGGACCGAGGTAGCGCGTTCTCCATTCGGCGTTGGCCTGAAAGCCTCCGCAAGCCAGGATCACCGCGCCGCCGCGCACCTCCATCGTCTTCCCGCCAATGTCGGCCTGCACCCCACGTACCGTCCGATCCTGCTGCAACAGGCGACGGCCTTCCGCTTCGTAGTAGACATCGATGCCGGCTCGTTTCGCCGCGGCGTAGAGGGAATCCACCAGACCGATACCTGCGCCGACCGCACCGACGGTGACGCCGCCCCAGAACTTGCGCCTGGCCCCTACCTTGAACGACTGGGCCGCGTACACGGGAATAAAGCGCACGCCCTGACGTCGCTGCCAATGCAGTGCATCGTTGCTCCCGCGAACCAGTACCTCGCACAAATCGGGATGCGTGCGATAACTCGTAACTCGCGCCATATCATCGAAAAACTGCTCCTCGCTGTAGCTCGAGAAATCGGTCTCCGCGATTTCGGCGTCGCTCAGATCGGGGACCAGGGCCTTGATGTCGTCCAAGCCGGAGTAAACGGCGCGCATGGTGCCGGCAGTGTAGGCACTATTGCCGCCGCGCTCCTCTTCGGGAGCACGCTCGAGCACCGCGACCGTCGCGCCGTTCTCGCGGGCGGACAGTGCGGCGGAAAGTGCCGCATTGCCGCCACCGACCACAACCACGTCATAGTCCGAAATGCTCATCAGAAACCCTTGCCGATCGAATGGGCGCCAGTATGCGACACATCCTGGATGAAGCAGACTCTACGGAACTGGGGAACGCTAGTCAAACATCGGACCAGGTTCCGAGGACTGAAACCGACGCCGAAAGCATACACCATCGCGTATGATGACCAGCCGCGCAAGGAGGAGTACGCGTCATGGAACTGCGATACGACGGCCGAACGGCACTGATCACCGGCGGTGCGAGAGGCATTGGCTATGCCGCCGCGCGCATCATGTCGGTCGGGGGCGCCCGTCTGGTGCTCGCGGATATCAACGGTGAAGCCGTGGAACGGGCGGCGCGGAAGCTCGAGGAGGAAACGGGCCACCGCGTAGTCGGTGTGAAAACCGACGTCACGTCCGAATCGCAGGTCGATGGCCTGTTCGAGCGAGCGGAGAGTCTGTTTGCCGGAGTCGATATTCTGGTCAGCAGCGCGGCAATCCTGGACGACAAGCTCTTCGTCGAGTCGCAACCTGCGGATTGGCGCCGCATGCTCGATGTGTGCCTGTACGGTCCCATGCTGTGCCTGCGCCGGGCGCTTCCCGGCATGACGGCAAAACGCTACGGTCGCGTCGTATGCCTCGCTTCCGATGCAGCTCGACTGGGCCAGGCGCGGTTGTCCTACTATGCCGCAGCCAAGGGCGGCGTCGTGGCCTTGGTCAAGTCGGTGGCGCAGGAAGTGGGGAAAAGCGGCGTCACCCTCAATGTCGTATCCCCGGGCGCTACTAATACGGAGTTGCGGCAGGAGCGCGAAGCGCAGATGCGTGCCGCCATGGGGGAGGAGAAGTACGAGCGGCGCGTGCAGACGGTGCTGAGGATGTATCCGACTGGCCGGACCGGCGAGCCGGACGACATCGCCTCGATGATCGCCTTTCTGGCGAGCGAGCGCGCCTCGTGGATCACTGGCCAGGTGATCAGCGTCAACGGCGGCTACGCGATGCCATAGCGGGTACAGTCGAGCGTTCTTCGCAACACCAATGCCTTCCCGCTACTGGCTGATACCAGAAACCTATACGAATCGATACGAACAGGACGGCAATGAACGCAATGACAGAGCACCTGAAAGTGTTAGTGCGTCGATCCGGTGGGGAAGCCGGTAGCGGAAAGCGGCTCGCCCACTGACGTATTTGTAGCGAAAAGGGGATTCATATGGCTCAACAAGGTACGCAGTCTGTAACATTGATGGCAGGGGGCGACATCGGGCCGGTCGTAGGCCCCACCGCACGGTTCGCGGAACTCATTGCACCGGTGCTCCAGCAAGCGGACATTCGTTTCGGCCAGTGCGAAAGGACTTATTCGAAGCGCGGCTGGGAGCCTCACTTCTCCAATGGACCGACCGGACAGCTTACGCGCCTCGATCCGGAGTTGGCGGAGGTCTGGAAAGCGTCGGACATGGACGTCATCTCGGTGGCCAGCAATCACGCCATGGATTGGGGTCCCGAGGCGCTGCTGGATACGATCGAATTGTTCCGGGGCATGGGCAAGCAGGTCTGCGGCGGCGGCGCCAATGCCGAGGAGGCGCGCCGTCCGGTCATCGTGGAGCGCAACGGTATCCGCATCGCATTCCTTGCCTACTGCTCGGTCTTGCGCGACGGGCAAGCCGCCATCGGTAGCAAGGCGGGCATCGCCCCGGTACGCGCGCATACCTACTATGCCCCCGAGGAGTTCCAGCCGGGGACGCCGCCGAAGATCATTACCGAGCCCTACGAGGAAGACGTGAAAGCCATGGAGGACGACATCCGCAGGACGAAGCAGCAGGCCGATGTCGTGATCTTGTCGATCCACTGGGGATTGCGACATGTGCCGAAGACGATCTGCACCTACCAGACCCCGGTCGCGCATGCCGCGATCGACGCAGGCTGCGATCTGATCCTCGGGCATCACGCGCACTCGATCAAGGCGATCGAGGTCTACAAGGGCAAGGTCTGCTTTTACAGCATCGGCAACTTCATGACGACGGGCTCACAAAAGCGCAATCCAAACACCTTCGACTGGAACCTGGTATGGTTTCCGATAGACAAGGAGTGCCTCCCGCCGCACGGTATCTACCAGTTCCCGACTCATTGCCGTAAAACGATGATCGCCAAGGCTGTCGTTGGCAAGAACGGGATAGAGCGGGTGTCCTTCCTTCCCGCCTTCATCAACCCGCAGGCCCAGCCCTATGTCCTGGCACCCGAAGACCCCAAGTTCCAGGAAATCGTCGACTGGACGGAATGGGTGTCGGACCAGCACCCGCACAAGTTCCGCGTGGAAGGTGGTGAGGTGGTGGTCGATACGATGCAGACCTGATGCTCCTGTTCAGTACGAGGAAAGCAGCCTCGGCTCGCCAAGCTGCGGTTCGCGACACAAGCGCGCGCGGCTCACGCTCGCGTACGCGCGAATCTTTGCTTGGGGTCGTTCACTCGCGCTTCTCCAGCGCTTCGAACACGGAATCGGCGTCCTCCGCGGTATCGACGCGCCACAGAGCACCGAGCGCGCCTTCGATGCGCTTCTCTGGCAGCCAGCGCCGCGCATGGCGCCGGAATTTGTGCTCGACGTCGGCGTCGGACATGGGATTGCGGGGATGGCCGAGGGGATAGTCTGTCTGGGCGATGCGGGTCTCGCCATTCCGTAGCAAGACCCCGATCCGGCATGCCAGTTGTTCGGGGAAGCGGCTGGTGAGTTCCCGGTCTTCTCTGATGGTGATCCGGTCCATCAGAGCGTGCATGCGCGGATCACGCAGGCGCTCGGGCTCGAATGCCGAGTCGTCGAACCGACCGTGCAGCAATGCCGACGCGATTACGTAGGGCAGGCTGTGATCGGCTGCCTCGCGCGTCCGCGGCCGCCATTTCTCGGGCCCGCTGCCGATGACTTGCCAGGCGAATCGATAGGTGTCGACGGTCACGGTTTCAATTTCATCCGCTGCCGTGCATCGGCTGAGTTCCAGGGCGGCGGTGAGCGGCGATAGCGAATGCGCTTCCGAGGCAAAACACTTGAGCGTTACGGTCTCGATGCTGTACGGGCCGCCGCTGGCCGCAAGGGGCTGCAGTTCGAATGGACCTGTCAGCGCCTCGAGTCCGTGCGCGCCCGAGAGCGCGCTGTCCGGCCCTGTCATCCCGGCTTGCGCGAGCAAGGCCGCAAAAACGCCATTGCGCGCCGCATTGCCGCCGGCGCATCCCTTCCACATTGCGACATCGCCGTAGCGCGTGGCATCGAGCGCGACATTCGGGGTTGCCGCGAGGGCAATCGCCTCCGCAATCCGGTGCCGCTCGAGTCCCAGGATCTTCGCGGTTGCCACGGCACTCGCCACAGTCGTATAGAGAACGTTGTCCATTCCCTTCTGGCGCAGATCGGTCGCGCGCCAGAGCGCATGGTAGATCTCGTAGGCGAGCACCATCGCCTCAATGACCGAACGTCCGCGGCAACGTTTCAGATCGGCGGCGGCGAGAATCGCCGCGATGGTATCGCTCGGGTGGCCTCCGCCGCCGGGAAAGGTATCGTTCGCATCAAGATATCGGCTGGCTGCACCGTTCGCGAATGCTGCAAGCTCCGCAACCGTGCGCTGCGAAGTTCCGAGGATTCGCGCGCCGGAAGGAACGCTGGCCCGCATGGCCATCTCGCGCGCGATCCGAACCGGCTCAGTATGCAAGGCGCCTAACGCGCATCCGAGGGTATCGATGAAGATGCGCCGGCACTGATGAACGGCGCGTGCAGGAATCTCGGCGTAGGAGAACCTTTGCGCATAACCGGCAAGGCTTTCGACCTTCGGGTCGATTTTGAAACGAGCTTCGATGGCACTGGACACCGGTCGTTGAGGCGGAATCACTTTACACATTCCGTGGCACATCGGCAATGTTCGCACTTGTGCGCACCGACGGACATTGGGACTGCATTGGCGATCGCCCGCGTATACTGCCGATACGTGTCGTTCGCTTCCAAATCCACGCGTATCGAACACCGAGTGCGATCAGACGGGACGGGAAGAGCTGCTCGTCGGCGCGCTCCTCCGTTGCGCAGAAGAGCTGAAGAAGGAAGAGAATCCATATGACGACAGCCGCTCAGATCCTCGGCAAGTTTGCTGCCGAGCTCCGCTTCGAGGACATCCCCCGTCCGGTGTTAAGGCGAGCCAAAGACTGCATCATCGATACCATCGGGGTTGCAGCCTTCGGCTCCCGGTTCTCCTGGAGCCGAATGGTAGCGGAGTATGCCCGCCGTTACGGACGGGGGGGCCGTTGCTCGCTCGTTGGCTTGCCGGAAGAGCGTGTTCACGCTCCCTTCGCAGCGCTGGCAAACGGCACCTTCGCCAATGCATTCGAGCAGGACAATTCGTATTACCCGCAGGCGGGAGCTCACAGCGGTTCACCGCTGGTGCCTCCGGTGCTCGCGATGTGTGAAGAAACCGGGGCTGATGGAAAGACGGCTCTTGCGGCGTTCGTAGCGGCCTGCGAAGTGAATTACCGCATCGGAGAGGCAGCGCACCACGGTGAGACCTCCCCCGAGCCTTTGGGATTTCATGCGCCGGCCCTCGCCGGCACTTACGGCGCGGCGGTGGCAGCCGGGCGCGTCCTGAATCTCGATGCCAGCGCAATGGCCCATGCTCTCGGCATCGCGGGCTCGTTGTCTTCGGGAATCCTGGCTCTGACCAAGTCGAAGCAAGGCGGAATGGTCAAGCGCCTGCACCTTGGCCGGGCAGCCGAGTCCGGCGTGCTCGCGGCGCAGCTTGCAGCCCTGGGCCATACCGGGCCGGAAACCGTCCTGGAAGGACAGTTCGGGTATCTGCAGGTTTATTGCCGCGGTGGCGATGCATCCCGGCTCACCGCAGGGTTCGGACAGGACTGGAAGACGCTGTGCATCGCGATGAAGCGGTATGCTCTCCACGGCTCGGCACAGATTCCGGTGCAATCGTTGCGCGAGCTGATGGCCGAGTACGGTTTCAGCGGCAACGACGTTGCCAAGGTCGTAGTCCAAGGCGGCAAGAAGCTGATCACTCACCACAACATCGTTGAACCGGGCGAGATCATGCATGCCCAGTACAGCGTTCCCTTCTGTGTTGCGCTGGCGCTTTTTCGCGATCCCGAGGACCCAGCGTCGATCGATGAAAGCGCGCTTCAGGATGAGGCGATTCGTACCGCCTGCCGCTCTGTTGTGGAGCTTCGTGAATGGCCCGAATCCGACCAGTCGTTCAGCGCGCGCATTGTAGTGCGGCTTAAGGACGGTCGCGAGTTCGTGCGCGCGGCCGCGACGTTCAAGGGCAGGCCCGACAATCCATTGAGCCGGGACGAGTTGCGGCGCAAGTTTCTATTGTCGATGGGAAGAGAGAAAGCCGCGGGGCTTTTCGAACGTTTGGATGCCCTGGAAGAACAAGCACGCTTCTCCGTGCAGTAACGTTCAGTTATTCCGCTGGTTCTCCTCTACAGTCGGTACGTTGTTCATTCGGACTCAGCCCGGACGCGAGAGACCTAACCTGATTGCGATCGTCGGCCCAGCTTACTGAGCCTTGATGCCAGCCGCCTTGATGACCTTGCCCAGGCGATTCATCTCGTCTCTGACTTTTTCGGCGAGCTGAGCGGGCGAGCCACCGACTGTTTCCATGCCGAGCTTGAAGAAAAGTTTCTTGACGTCCGGCGAAGCGAGGACGCGCACGATCTCATTGTTCAACCGCTCGATGATGGGCTTCGGTGTGCCGGCGGGAGCGAAAACACCATATATCGCGAGCGACTCGTAGCCAGGTAGACCGGACTCCGCAATTGTCGGCAGGTCAGGTGCCACCCTCGAACGCTCGAGACTCGTAACGGCGAGCGGCTTGACGCGCTCGAGTTTTATAAGCGGAATCACGGAGCCGGCGGTCGGGAACATCACTTGTACCTGGCCGGCCATCACATCGTTCAGGCCGGCGCTTGCCCCCTTGTAGCCAATACGCACGATGTCTACGCCTGCCATGTACTTGAAAAGCTCGGCAGCGAGATGGTTCGACGCGCCGAGACCGCTGGACGCATAATTGAGCGCGCCGGGCTTGGCCTTCGCAAGTGCGATCAACTGCTGTACGGAGTTGACGGCCAGCCCATTGGAGACCACGAGGATGTTGGGGGCGACAGTCGCCGTCGTGACAGGCGCGAAATCGCGCACCGGATCGTACGGCGTCTTCTGCAACAGCGGCCCGGTCCACAAAGCATTGTTGTAGAAGAGCAGCGTGTAGCCGTTCGGCGTGGCTTTGGCGACGATCTCGCCGGGAATGACACCGCTCGCCCGGTTGTCGACGATCACCTGCTGGCCCAGCGCTTCGGTGAGCCCGCGCGCAATGGCACGCGCCTGGACGTCGTTGCCGCCGCCTGCCTGGGACGTAACCATGCGAAGCGGTCGCTCCGGGAATGCCTGCGCCGCGGATGGGTTCGCCGCGCAGGTGAGGAGTGTTGCGAGCAAGGCAATACTGCTTAGAATTTATCCGTAAATAATGTTTATCTTTAAGTGCACCTTGCGCCACGCGATGATTGCAGCGGCGATGTGGTTGAGCGCGAGGAAGCTGCGCTCAAGCTTCTCGTAGCGC
>WHTS01000069.1:22562-31488 GCA_009377585.1 Betaproteobacteria bacterium | reverse complement strand
CTAGGCGTAGTAGAGCGGCCTCTCGCCGATCATCGCCAGGACCCGTTCGCCCAGTCGCGCGATCTCGTCGAGCCCGGGCTTGCGGTCGCCCGCGCGTATCGCGTCGGCTTCGAGCTTGTAGGCGCCGATCTTAACTTTGTCCGCATAGGCGTAGCTGATGCGCTGGTAGCGCTCGCCGCACGGACACGCCAGAATTGGCGATGTCGGTCGCCGACCGGCGCCTCACGCCGTGCGTTCCCACGTGCGGTACCTTGGCACGCTTGAGAATGCGCTTCCAGCCGTTGACATAGGTGCCCTTCGGCATAGGCAGTTTGCCAGCATTCTCTGCACCAGACGCGACTGCCGGTCGGCCGCGCCGCCGGCACCGGAGTTGACCACGATCTCGACGTTGCGCTCCGGCTTCCATGGCTGCGCGAACGCCGGAAGCGCGAGCGCGAGCAAAAGTGCTGCAGCACACGAACTGACTCGACCCGACATGCCGTCCTCCTCCTCGTCGATTGAATCGCCTGGCGCTCGGCCCCGGACGCTCTTCCGAAGGAAAGCGCGCCGCGGCCTCCGAGCATCGCGTGAATCTCAGGTCTTCATCGAAGCTTATCCCCGATTGTCGTAGCCCGGCAGCACGCGTGCATCCACCACGCACGGCCGTCCCGCCAGCGCCGCGGCAATGCCCTCCTCCAGCGCCGCCTGCACCTTCGCCGGGTCCGTGACCGGGCCGATGCCAACCGCACCCATGTCGCGCGCCATGCCAGCGATATCGATGTCCGGGTCGTCGATGCGCTGGCCGATCCAGCGGTTCTCCACCGGCCGCCCCCGGCTTTGCGCCATGCGTCCCTGGTGGCGCTCGTCGTTGTAGAACGAGCGGTTGTTGCACACGACCATGAGGCACGGGATGCCGTAGTGCGCCGCCGTCCACACCGCCGTATTGCCCATGAGGAAGTCGCCATCGCCCATGAGAGCGATCGGCAGCCGGCCCGTGCCTTTCAGCGCAAGCCCGGCGCCCACCGTCATGCCGGCGCCCGAACCGACACCGGCGCCGCCGTCATGGCCGATGTAGTCCAGGGGATGGCGCAGCTGCGTGTAGTTACCGTTCCAGCCCAGGGGAAAACGGGTGTAGCAGACATCGACGCCGCGCGTGGCGGCTTCCATCGCGACCGCGACGCCGCGCATCGACACCGCATCGGTCGACGGCGCGGGCAAGGCGGGACGCGCCGGGATCGCGGGCGCGGCGGCCCGCGGCCGCACCGCTTCGAACAGCAGCGGAACCGCCGCATCGGTCTCGCACATGAGATAGACATCCACCGGCGGCAAGCCCTGGTAGTCCATGCTCCAGCCGCGGTGGCTGTGCGCATCGCACGAAACCTGGATCACCTTGCCCGGGAAGGGCTTGCCGTCGCACGCCTGCCTGAGCGAGCTGGCGAGATCGAGATAGTCGAGCGAGAGCACCACGTCGGCGTTCGCCACCAGCGCATAGGCTTCGGCTGCGAGGTACGGGCCGGGCGTGGCCGCGTGCAAGCGATGATCGGTCGGGAAAGCGGCAGCAAGCTTGATGTTGGTGATGACGGGCGCATTGAGCTTCTCCGCCAGCGCCACGCGTGCGTTCCAGCCTTCGAGGCTGCGCGAGCAGCGTCCCGCGAAGATCACCGGCTGCTTCGCCCCGGACAGCAGCTCGGCGGCCCGCGCGATCAGCTCGGGCGCAGGCCGAACCGCAGGCGGCGGTGCGTGGCGCGTCACGTCCGGCAGCGGCGGCAACGCGCCGATCTTCTCCTCCTGCATCGCCACTTCCAGGTTGACGTAAACCGGACCGCGTGGCGCAGTCGTGGCGATCTGTGCCGCGCGCAGGATGGCTTCGCCGGCTGCGAGCGGTGATCCCGGCTGGTTGTCCCACTTGGTGAAGTTGCGGATCAGCCCGCCCTGGTCCGCCGAGGTATGGATCCAGTCGATCCAGGCTCTGCGCTGCGCGGCGTCCCACGGTCCGGTGGCGCCGAACATGAGGATCGGCGCGCGATCGCACCAGGCGTTGTACACCGCCATCACGGCGCGCATGAGACCGATGTTGGCATGCACCGCGCACGCCATCATCCGATCGGCAGCCTTGGCGTAGCCGTGCGCGATCGCGACCGCATTCTCCTCGTGGATCGTCAGCACCATCTGCGGCGCGCGGTTGCCGAGATAGTTGACGATGCTGTCGTGGAAGCCGCGATAACTCGAACCCGGTACGAGCGCGATATACGGGATGTCCATCTCGCGCACCACTGCGGCGATGTAGTCGCTGCCCCAGAACTCGTCGCCCGGCTTCGAAGGCACGGGTGCGTCGTGCGCGATTGTGCCGTGTCGCATCGGTTCGTTCATCGTTCACTCCGTCTTGATGTTGGCTTGCCGGTCTTCGCTTTCCACCAGCGCCCATACCCGCTTGAACGGTCCGCGACTCTTCAGCAGCTCGGAGCCCGCATCGGCCGCAGTTTCGTCGTCCAGCCATAGCGGCCGGCCGAGCGATGCACTGATGCACGCCCGGCGAGCATTCTCCTCGAACAGAAACGCGCCGGCCACCGCCTCTTCCACGCTCGCGCCGGTGATCGCCACACCGTGCGCACGCATGAGCACCACACGATGCGGGCCGAGCGCCTGCGCCAGCGCGGCGCCGCGCACGCGGTCGCTCACGAGCTTGGGATCCGGGTAGACCGGGATGCCGTCGTGGAACAAGGTGCCCATCAGATGAATCGCGCGCAGCCGCTCACCGCTCGTGGTGAAGGCGGTCGAGTACATGCCGTGATAGTGGATCACGCTGCCGACGTCGGGGCGAGCGCGCAGGATCTCGAGGTGGATCGGGTTTTCGCCAGGCGCGACACCGGCGCCCTCGAGATGCTTGCCATCGAGGTCGAACAGCAGGAAGTCCTCGCCGGTCGCATCCATGGCAGCCGAGTGGCGCATGACCAGGAATCGATCCGACCCGGGCAAGCGCACGCTGATGTGGCCGAATCCTTCGATGAAACCGCGCCGGTAAAGGAATCGCCACGCCTTGAGCGCGGTCGTAACGAGCGCATCGCTCATCGTGGCTTGCTCCCTGTCATCCACTTCCCCTTGCACCCGCAGCGCAGCCTGCGGACGGTCCAAGGCGCGTCCCCGAACATGAGCGCTCGCACCCGCAGCGCAGCCTGCGGACGATCCAAGACGGGCTGCACAAAAGAAGGAACCGCGCCTCGCATTCGAGCCCCAAGGATGGGAGATTAACCTGCTGCGCGCGCGTTCGGGGAAATCGCGACGGCCGCCGAGCGGACCGGCGCAGTGGCGAGCGATCGTGTCGGCTGGCACAAGCCCGCGCCAGGTCCCGTCGCTAGGACGGCGCCCGGCGAAATGCGATAATCGATCGACGGACCTATACGAGAAGGGGCGGCCCGATCCAGTCCCTTCCAGGCGACCCGACGGCCCGCTCGATTCCCATCGGCGGGCGGCCCCTATCTGTTACGGAGAACGTTGAGCCATGAGCAAACCTCTCGACTTGCTGAAAATCGCCCAGGAAGAGCAAAGCGGTGACCTGTTCAAGTATCTCGACAGCATCTACCAGCGCTCCAGCGTGCAGCCGCGCGGGATCTCGGATGCGGTGATCTGGGAGGGCGGCAACGTGAGCGGCGGGATGAAACCGGTTGCCCATGCGTTCACCGACATGTTCGCGCTGAACGGCACCATCATGGCCCTCGACGTGCTCGGGCTGCCCTTCCTCGGCGTACCGATGATGGCGCAGTACCGTCACGACACCAAGCTCAAGTCCCTGGAATGGTTCGGCAAGCTCGACGCCACTTGCATCAAGTGGTCGACCGCCGGCGATGCCCTGGTGAACGACAACGGCAAGCAGGTGGTCGTGATGGGCAAGTCGGCCAACGCGCCGCTGCGCACCGCCGCCGGCGTGTACTGCAACGTCCGGCCTTACGGCACCATCACCAACGTGCGCTTCATGCCGGGCCTGCCGTATTCGCAGGACAGCAAGAAGTTCAAGGTCGACCGCGACAGCGGCAACATCCATTCGGAGATGAACACGCCCGGCGTGCGCATGGCCTACGCGGTGCGGCTGTTCCTCAAGCTCGTGCACGAAAACAAGCAGCTCGGACGCGTCGCGACCAAGCCCACGCAGGCGCAGGAAGACGCGGTGAACGCCGGCATCGTGCGCTGGCTGCTTCAGGGTACCAAGTTCGAGCTCAAGCGCCGCTACGCGGTGGATGCATACGCCGAGCACAAGGCGAACGTCGATGCCATCGTCGCGCTGCTGCCGAAGGACTTCAAGGCGGGCATGGAGAACTGGGGCGGCGAGATCCACGAGCACATCTCGGACACGAACTTCGGCATCCTGCTGCACGACATGTATCAGCAGCGCAAGGCCGTGGTGTACTCGACCGACCTCGACGGCGACCGTCTCACCGACCTCATGGCCGATGCGCCCGATGTCCTGCGCGGCTGGGGCCAGAAGGTGCTCGAGCACGTCAAGGCGGGCACGGACATCAACAAGGTCTGGAAGGACATGGGCTTCGCCATGACCAACGGCAAGGACATGACGAGCGTCATGTACCGCATGCAGGGCGAACCGATCTTCGAGCAGACCCTGGGCTCGGCGGATGCGATGCTGCTGCGGCTGCTGGCAGGCGACGAAACCGTGGGCGGCGAGAAGCAGCCGTACGACCCGCGCATCCATTTCGTCCTGATCAACGAGGCGTACAAGGCGGCAAACCCGGACAACAAGGAGTTGCACCGCTGGCTCGACGCCCAGCTCGAGACCTTCGACGAGATCTACGGCAGCAAGCGCCCGCGCTACCTCGAGGGCCATACGAAGCTCAAGCAAGCCATCAAGCCGTGGGGAACGAAGTAGCGGGCAGCGGAGCGAAGCGCGTGCCGCAACGCGACAGCGTCGTACGCAGCGAGTTCTCCCGGCAGGCCGATGCCATGGCATCGGCCGCAGTCTTCAACGATCGCACCGTCCTTGCCCGCATTCGGGAAGCTGCGCACGTCACGCCCAATGCATGCATCCTCGACGTCGCGTGCGGGCCGGGCATCGTGCTCGAGGCGCTCGCCCCGGGCGCCGCGGAAGTCGTGGGTTGCGACATCACACCGGAGATGCTGGACAAAGCCCGGCGCCGCGCCGAGGCGGCGGGCCTTTCCAACGTGCGTTTCGTACCCGCCTGGGCCGAAGCGCTTCCCTTTCCCGACGCGGCCTTCGATGCCGTCGTATCGCGCTCGGCCCTGCACCACTTTCCCGATCCGGCTGCGGCCGTGCGAGAAATGGCCCGGGTCGTTCGCAGCGGTGGGCGAGTGGTCACGGTCGACGTGATGGCGGCGGAATCCGAGGAAGAGGCAGCGCTGCACAACGCCCTCGAGATCCTGCGCGATCCGTCGCACGTGCGCATGCTGCCCCGAACGGAGCTGTACCGGGTGCTGATGCAGGCCGGGCTCGAGATCGCGAGTTGCACCGCATGGACGAACCATCGCGAGTTCGGGGAATGGATGAAGATCACCAACGCCCCGGAACGGATCATGCCGCTCAAGATCGTGATGCGGGCACTGGCCCGCGGCGGCACAACCGCCGGCATCGGGCTCCGGCTCGACAACGACCGGTTGCTGTTCGAGCACACCGCCGGACTGACCATCGCCGTGAAGCCCTGAGGGTCGGGCAAGCGCGTGAACGCGAGCCCGCGCCGCCTGGTCGCGATCATGTGCCTGGCGCAGGTGCTGGTGCAGATCGGCGCCTATGCCTGGCCGGCGCTGCTGCCGACGTTCATGACGGCGTGGCGGCTCGACAACAGCGACGCGGGCTGGATCACCGGCATCTTCTACGGCGCCTACACACTTTCGGTCCCCTTCCTGGTGAGCCTGACCGACCGCGTCGATCCCAAGCGCGTCTATCTTTTCGGTGCGGCAACCACGGCAGCCGCACACCTGGCATTCGCCTTCCTGGTCGATGGCTTCTGGAGCGCGCTGGCGGCGCGCGCGCTTGCCGGCATCGGTTGGGCGGGAAGCTACATGACGGGATTGAAGCTGCTCTCCGATCGGGTCGAAGGCCCGCTCATGTCGCGGGCGGTTGCGGGACATGCCGCCGGGGTCGGCGTCGCCGGTGCGCTCTCGTTCGTGTTCGCCGACTCGCTCGCATCCGCGTTCGGTTGGCCGGTCGCTTTTGGCATCTCGGGTGCCTGCGCGGCGACGGCGTTCGGCATGATCCTCATCCTCGCGCCTCGCCAGCCGCGCCGCGCCGCGGCAAGGGCGCCGGCCCCTTTGCTCGACTTCCGGCCGGTGCTGCGCAATCGCATTGCGATGGCATACGCCGTCGGCTATTGCGTGCACACGTGGGAGATGAACGCGCTGCGCGGCTGGGCAGTCGCCTTCCTCGCCTTCGTCGCAGCGGGCAGCGCGGGTGCGGTCTGGATGTCACCGGCCGTCGTCACGACCGTGATGGCGCTGCTGGGCACCGCGGCGAGCGTGCTCGGCAACGAGGCCTCGATCCACTGGGGCCGCGTGCGCCTGGTGCGCATCGCCATGACACTTTCCATACTCTGTGCGGCGATCATCGGCTTCGTGGGGTCGATGAGCTATCCGCTCGCGGTCGCACTCGTGATCGCCTACGGAATCGTCATCTGGCTGGATTCGTCGTCGCTGACGGCGGGCACGACCACGAGCGCGGAACCGACGCGGCGCGGGGCGACGCTCGCCATCCATTCCATGCTGGGCTATGCGGGCGGGTTCGTCGGACCGCTCGCATTCGGCTTCACGCTCGATCTCGCCGGCGGCATGTCGCGGGAGGCCTGGGGGCTTGCCTTTGCAGGCGTCGGCGCCGTCGTGCTGGTCGGGCAGCTCGCCTCCGAGGCACTGCGCTTGCGCGCCGGTAGGCAGGAGGCCTGACCGCTGCCCGAGCGCGCGCGAGCGATGACAGCGGCCGTCAGTGCACGAGCATGACAGGAATGTCGCTCAGGTGAATCACTTTCGTAGCCGCCGAACCGAGCACCAGATTGCCGACCGCGCCCATGCCGCGGGTGCCCATGGCGATCAGGTCGCAGCCGAGCTCCCTGGCGCGCCGAGCGATCGCCGGTGCCACATCGCCAACGCTCACTTCGGCCACGGGGGCAAGACCGGCGTTGCGTAGCGCCGCGGCGGCATCGTCGGCGATCTTCTGGCCGGCCTCCCTGACCAGTTGCTCGGCCTTCTCATATGGAAGATAGACTTCGGCGGCGCCATACACGACGGGCGCTTCCTGCACGTTCAGAACGTGCACCTGGGCCGGCGTGCTCATCGTCGCCGAAAGCTCGAGCACCTTTTCGAGGGTGCGCTTGCCGTGTTCGGAACCATCGGTTGCGAGCAGGATCTTGAACATGCGCCTTCCTCCTGAATAGTTGCGGAATGGTTGCAACGTTGTCGAAGCCGAGCATGCGGGGCGTGAGTCGCTTCGGCTTCAGCGTGAGCAGCGGGATTCGCCATCGGTGCTCGTCACGGAGATGGGTCGCGCACCCGCGGCGAGATGGTCAACCGCGGCGGTAACGGATAATATCCTCGCTTGCACGCGAGGCGCGCCATCCCATGGACGGCAATTCACGTACCCTTTCCCGCCAGCAGGCGTTCAACAGCTCCCCGATCGCGAAGAAGCTCACCCGGCTTGCGACCAAGGCGTCGGCCGACTACGGCATGATCGGCCCAGGCGAGCGCGTCATGGTGTGCCTTTCGGGCGGCAAGGACAGCTACACGCTGCTCGACGTGCTGCTCACATGGCAGGAGCACGCGCCGTTCAAGTTCGAGCTCGTCGCCGTCAACCTGGATCAGAAGCAGCCGGGCTTTCCGGCCGACGTTCTGCCCGGCTATCTGCAAGCCGCCGGCGTGCCCTACCGCATCGAAGTCCAGGATACCTACAGCGTGGTCAAGCGCCTGATACCGGAAGGCAAGACCATGTGTTCGCTGTGCTCGCGGCTGCGCCGCGGCGTGCTCTATCGGGTCGCGCGCGAGCTGGGCGCCACGCGCATCGCGCTGGGTCATCACCGCGACGACATCCTGACCACACTGCTGCTCAACATGTTCTTCTGCTCCAAGATGAAGGCGATGCCGCCCAAGCTGGTGAGCGACGACGGCTCCAACGTGGTGATCCGGCCGCTGTACTATTGCCGCGAGAAGGACATCGCGGCGTACGCGCGCGCGCGCGACTTCCCGATCATCCCCTGCGCGCTGTGCGGCTCGCAGGAGAACATGCAAAGAAGCATCGTGAAGGACATGCTGCAAGGCTGGGAGCGCAAGCATCCCGGCCGGCTGGACAACATGCTGCGCGCATTGCAGAACGTCGCGCCGTCGCATCTCGCCGATGCCGGGCTGTTCGATTTTGCCGGCCTGCAGGCGCGCGCGGCGGCGTTTGAAGACGGCGACACGGCGTTCGACCCGCAGCCGCTGCCGGCAACCGGGTTCGCGCTCGATTCTTCGCCCGGCGAAGGCGCCGAAGAAACGCTGGCCGGCGGCTGAAGTCCGCGCGGACTGTCGTCGCCCCGTGCTCGAGACGGCAGCGGAGCCTTGCGGGGAAGCGCCACGCCGTTGCATCGGGCGCTCGCCGCAGTCGCCTGCTTCGCGCTGACAACCTGGAGGAACCGGCATGATCGTGCTCGTTCTCGGTCTGATCGTCTTTCTCGGCGCGCATTCCGTGCGCATCGTCGCAGAGCCCTGGCGCACCCGCCGCATCGAACGCCTCGGGGAAAAGCGCTGGAAGGGACTGTATTCGCTCGTCTCGATCGCGGGCCTCGTGCTGATCGTCTGGGGTTACGGATTGGCGCGCGCCGAGCCGATCGTGCTGTGGCAGCCGCCGCTCTGGACGCGGCACCTGGCGGCGCTGCTGACGCTGCCGGTTTTCGTCCTGATCGCTGCCGCCTATATCCCCGGCACGCATATCAGGGCGAAGCTCGGACATCCCATGCTGGCCGGC
>WHTS01000069.1:12990-21763 GCA_009377585.1 Betaproteobacteria bacterium | reverse complement strand
CTGCTCATGCCGGTCATCGCGGTGACCGCCGGGTGGCAATGGGCCTTGTGGCTGGTGAGCCTTGCGGCGCTCGTCATGGCGCTCGTGATCGAGCGCTGGCGTGTGCGCTGGGACGACGACCGCGAGCCCGCAACGCCGCTGGCGGCGAACCCCTTGCGCGCCGTCGCGATCATCTGGCAGCGGCGCAGGCTGCGACTGTTGGCGTTCGCCGGCGCCGGCATCGTGGCAAGCCAGGTCTGCATGCAGAGCTACACGGTCGCCATGTTCGTGGAAGAGTTGGATGTGCCACTGGTGGAAGCGGGCTGGATACTCACCGTCGCGCAAGCGGGCGGCGTATGCGGGCGTCTTTTCTGGGGGTGGTACGCCGACGTTCGCCGCGATGCGCTACGGGTGCTCGCATGGCTCGCCGCGACGCTGGTGTTTGCAACCCTCGGCATCGGCACGCTGGCTTTCGGCTGGCCGCGGCCGCTCGTCTACCTGCTGTTCTTCGTGCTGGGCGCCACGGCAAGCGGATGGAACGGCGCCTTTCTCGGCGAGGTGGCGCGCGTGGCGCCGCCCGGACAGGTGAGCCCGGCCACCGGCGGGGCGCTCTTCTTCGTCAACGTGAGCAGCGTCGTAGCGCCGATCGTGTTCGCGACCGCGTTCTCGGTGTTCGGTCGCTACAGCGCAGCCTTCGCACTGCTGGTGCTGCCCGCGATCATTGCGTTCATCTGCTTGCGGTGCGCAATGCAATCGGCGGCAGCCCCCGCAGGCGGCGCCGGCGCGGGTCGTTGACGCGGCAACCCGGGACGCGACGGACCAAAAAAAACCGCAGTGCGAAGACTGCGGTTCGGCGAACAGATCAGGGTCTTAGACCGGCTTGATCTGCGCAGCCTGTTTGCCTTTGGGGCCGGTCTTCACCTCGAAGCTGACCTTCTGTTTCTCCTGCAGGGTCTTGAACCCTTTGGCCTCGATCTCGGAGAAATGCGCGAACAGATCCTGCCCGCCATCGTCCGGAGTGATGAACCCATAACCCTTAGCTTCGTTGAACCACTTCACGGTTCCAGTTGCCATGCGACATCCCGAAAAGATTGAGAAGTGGAGTCTTGCTGTAGCCGCAAGCCTCTCCCGCAAGCGACTCGAGCAGAGCGACACGGACCATGAGCAAGCTGCCGATGGGACGTGGCGTCCAAGCCGCCCCAGTCGATTGCTCGGGCACGATACGGCAATTTTTTGGGCCTCGCAACCGGAATCTAGACCTATGACTTGCGCCTCTTACCGTACAATCGAACGCGTCATTTCGGGCTCCATTTCGGCCCTCCCGGCTCGTGAGGAAGGCGGCTTTGCGCGTCGACATCGTCCAGGCAAGCGGGCTCATCGCTCTAGCCCGGCGGGAAGGAAAACGCATTCCCGTTCCGGGTGTGCTGCGGCCGGCGTGCGCCGCGGATGCCTATGCGATCCAGGATGCAATCGGAAAGTCGCTCGGCGCAGTAGCGATCGCGCCCGGCTGGAAGGTCGGCGCGCCCGATGCGAGCACCGAGCCGAGCGCCGCGCCGATCTACGAGATCCACACCAGCCCGGCGCGCGTGCCGGCGAAGCGCATGACGATGCTCGGGGTCGAGGCCGAGATCGCAGTCGTGTTCGAGCGGGCGCTGGCGCCGCGGGCCGAGCCGTATGACGAGCGCGAGGTTTTGGCGGCGGTGCGCGAGCTGCGAATCGCCATCGAGCTGTGCGACAGCCGTCTGGACGATTGGGAGCGTGCGGACGATCTCACCAGGCTCGCCGACCATCAGCTCAATTTCGCGCTGGTGCTGGGCGATGCCTGCGCGCGATTCCACGACATCGACTTCGGCACGCTGGCCGTGCTCACGCGCGTCGACGGCAGGATCATCAAGCAGGGCACCGGTTGCCATGCCGTCGGCAATCCGCTGCGGCTCCTGCCCTGGGCTGCGAACCATGCCCGCAATCGCGGCGGCATCGGCGTGGGAACGGCAGTGACGACCGGGGCATGGCTCGGATTGCATCGGGTCGAGCCGGGCTCGACCGTGGCGGTCGAGTTCGTGGGGCTCGGGGCGGCGGAGGTTTCGTTTCCGCGCTAGCGCCTCGCTAGATTTGCAGTTCGACCTCGATGTTGTCGATCAGGCGCGTGCCGCCGAGCCGGGCGGCAGCGACGATCACCAGGTGCCTGTCCTTCATGGCTGCGGCCTGAAGATCCGCCTGCCGGCGCACGGCGATGTAGTCGGGGCGCCAGCCGTGCCGGGCAAGCTCGGCCATTCCGTCCAGCTCCAGGCGCTGGATATCGCGGCTGCCTCGCAAGAGCTGGTCGTGCATCGCGCATAGCACCCGGTACAGCCGAGGTGCCTCTTCGCGCTCCTGCGGCGACAAGTAGTGGTTGCGCGAGGAAAGCGCGAGGCCATCCTCGGCGCGCACCGTCTCGGCCGGAATGATCTCGATCGGCAGCGCGAACTGCCGCACCATGTCGCGCAGCACGATGTATTGCTGGTAGTCCTTCTTGCCGAAAATCGCCGAGTGCGGGCGCACCATGTTGAACAGCTTCAGCACCACGGTTGCCACGCCGCTGAAATGCTTGGGCCGTGCCTCGCCTTCGAGAATGTGCTGCAGGTCCGACGGCTCGACCACGAAGGTCTGCCGCTCGGGGTAGATCTCGCGCTCGTCCGGCACGAACACCACGTCCACGCCCGCGGCGCGGCATTGGGCGAAGTCGGATTGCAGCGTGCGCGGATAGCGGTCGAAGTCTTCCTTCGGGCCGAACTGCAGGCGGTTGACGAAGACGCTCATCACCGTGCAGGCCGCGCGCGGCTTGGCGATGGTGATGAGCTGAATGTGCCCGGGGTGCAGATTACCCATCGTCGGCACGAATACGTTGTTCGGCTCGTGCTGCAGGCGTTCGCGCAGGTCGGCTACGGAGTGGATGACGTCCATGAAAAGAATCGAATCGTTCGCGCGCGAGGCGCAAGTGGCGATGGATCGAACAGCGCCCGAGCGGTCAGAAGCTGTGCTCGGGACCGGGGAACTCTCCTGCCTTCACCTGCTTCACGTAGGCTTCGACCGCGTCTTGAATGCTGTCCGCGCCGCTCATGAAATTCTTGACGAAGCGCGCCTTCTTGCCGGGATAGACATCCAGCATGTCGTGCAATACCAGGACCTGACCGTCGCAATCCAGACCGGCGCCGATGCCGATGGTCAATGCCTTGGCGCGCTTGGTCGTTTCCGCGGCGAGCTTTGCCGGCACCGCTTCCAGCACGATCATGCCGGCGCCCGCCTCGGACAGCGCTTCCGCATCCACGACCAGCTGCCGCGCGGCGGCTTCGTCGCGTCCCTGCACGCGATAGCCGCCAAGCTGATGCACCGACTGGGGTGTGAGGCCCAGATGCCCGCACACCGGCACGCCGCGGCTGGTGAGGAAGGCGACGGTCTCCACCATGACGGCGCCGCCTTCGAGCTTCACCATCTGCGCGCCCGCAGCCATCAGGCGCACGGCATTCTCGAACGCCTGCGCCGGGCCGAGCTGGAAGGTCCCGAACGGCATGTCTGCAACGATGAACGCCTTGCGGCTGCCGCGCGCGACACAGGCTGTGTGATAGACCATGTCGTCCAGCGTAACCGGCAAGGTCGAATCGTGGCCCTGGATCACGTTGCCCAGCGAATCGCCGATCAGCAAGGTATCGACGCCGGCATGCTCGAGCAGGCCGGCGAAGCTCGCGTCGTAGCAAGTCAGCATGGCGACCCGGCCGCCGTCCTGGACCATTTTCTGCAATGCCGCTAGCGTGAGGCGCACCTTCGCCGATCTCCTTATGAAACGCTCGCGCGGACCCTTCAGACCGCGGATGCGCTGCAACAATAATTCAAAATCGTCATCCCGATCAACAAAGTTGAGATTGTCGAGTTCACGATGCGGATTGGCAGGGTCGCGTAGTCGTGGAAAAAACGCGCATAGGCGGCGGACAGGCGCGCGAGCACTGTCAGCGGCCCTCGCAGCGCGCGACCCCTCGCGGGTCGACCTGTCCCAGCAGCACCGAGACGCGCCCGCGCCCCGGAACGTTCGCCTGCGGTGCGATCTCGTGCAACGGCACGAGGACGAAGGCCCGTTCGTGCATGCGCGGATGCGGCAGCATGAGCCCGGGCTCGTCCAGCTCGCGCTCGTCGTACAGGAGCAGATCCAGGTCCAGCGTGCGCGGGCCGTTGCGCCTGCCGCGCACGCGACGATGCGCCTGCTCCAGCGCAAGCAATGCGCGCATGAGCGCCTGGGGTTCGAGACCCGTTTCCAGCTCGGCCACCGCGTTGACGAAATCCGGCTGATCCGCATAGCCGACGGGCTCCGTGCGGTAGCGCCGCGAGCGACGCACGACGCGGGTGGACGGCAGCGCCGCCAGGCCGGCAATGGCCGTCTCGATCTGCTGCTCGGGATCGTCCAGGTTGGAGCCGAGCCCGACGAAGGCCCGGTGCGAGTGCGTGCAACCCGAGTACGTGCAACCCATGGTCGTCAGGCCGACGCGTCAGGCTCGGCGGCAACGGTAGGGGCCCGGCGGCGGCGTCTGCGCTTGCGGCGTGGCTCGGCGTCGCGCACGAGCATTGCCTCGCGTTCCTGCGGGCTCGCCTGCTGAAACCGGCGCCACCAGTCGCCCAGCTCCGCTTCCACCTCGCCGGAGTCGCAGCGCAGCTGCAGGAAATCGTACGCGGCGCGAAAGCGCGGATGCTCCAGCACCCGGAACGGCCGCTTGCCGCTGCGGTTCTCCAGCCGCTGCTGCAAGGCCCACAGATCCTTCATGTCGGTGGTGTAGCGGCGCGGAATCGCCAGCTTGTCGGTTTGCGTCTCGAGCACCTGGTCCATGGCCTGGAACAACGCCGGCATCGGCGGGACCCCGCTTTCGCGAACCTTCTTGGAGGTGGCGAGCACCTCGTGCCAGAGCAGGGCTGCAAACAGGAAGCCCGGCGACACGGGCTTGCCTTCGAGAATGCGCACGTCGGTGTTGTTCAGCGCGAGCATGACGAAACGCTCCCCGAGCGGCTGCTCCAGGATCACGTCGAGCAGCGGCAGCAGGCCGTGGTGCAGACCCTCGCGGCGCAGCCGCGCAACGCACTGGGTCGCATGGCCGGAAAGCAGCAGCTTCAGCATCTCGTCGAACAGCCGCGCCGGCGGCACGTTCTGCAGCAAGGATGCGAGCGGCCGGATCGGCGCCAGCGTGCGCTTCTCGATCTCCAGCCCGCAGGCCGCGGCGAAGCGCACGGCGCGCAGCATGCGCACCGGATCCTCGCGGTAGCGCGGCTCGGCATCGCCGATGATCCGCAGCTGCTTCTTCTTCAGCTCGGCGACGCCGTTGTGATAATCCACGATCTGTTGCGTGGCCGGATCGTAGAACAGCGCGTTGATGGTGAAGTCCCTGCGCGCCGCATCGTCGGGCTGCGTGCCGTAGACGTTGTCGCGCAGCAGCCGCCCGTGCTCGTCCATCTGCCCCTCACCGTCTTCGGGATCGTGCGCCCGTCGATAGGTCGCGACTTCGACGGTCTCGTTGCCGCACATGCAGTGCACCAGGCGAAAGCGACGGCCGATGATGCGCGAACGGCGAAAGGCGGCGCGAACCTGCTCCGGGTGCGCGCTGGTGGCGACGTCGAAATCCTTCGGCTGCTTGCCGAGCAGCAGATCGCGCACCGCCCCGCCCACGACGAAGGCCGCGTAGCCGTTCGATTGCAGCGCCTCGATCACGCGCCGAGCGCAAGGGCTGATGCTCTCGCGCGCGATGCCATGGGTCTCGAAGCCGATCAGCTTGGGCTTCGGCGTGCGCGAGAAGACGCGGCGCAGGAGACTTCGAATCATGAGGCGGACGCGCCTTGCGGTTGGGTTGCGACGGAATTCTTGGCTGGCATCGGCTGCAGGCTCGGCATCAGCGTGCGGTGGAAGTCGGATGGAGCTCGAGGATCGACCAGCCGCGGGCGCGCGCATGGGCATCGAGCACGGGGTCGGGATCGACCGCGACCGGATGCGTCACGCGCTCGAGCAGCGGCAGATCGTTGACCGAGTCGCTGTAGAACCAGCTTTCGCTGAATCCGTCGAGGCTCGAGCCCCGCTCGGCGAGCCAGGATTCGAGGCGCACGAGCTTGCCTTCGCGAAAACACGGCTCGCCGCTCACCCCGCCGGTGAAGCACCCGTCGCACTCTTCCGGGTTGGTCGCCACCAGGTTTTCGATGCCCAGCTCCGCGGCGATCGGCCCGGTCACGAAGCGGTTGGTCGCCGTGATGATCACCCGCAGGTCGTCACGATGACGCCCGACCAGCGCGCGCGCCGCATCGCTGATGATCGGTACGATCTTCTTCGCCATGAAGCCGCGATGCCAGGCATCGAGCCGTTCGCGCGGATATTGCGCGAGCGGCTTCAACTGGAAATCGAGGAACTGGCGGATGTCGAGCACCCCGGCTTTGTACTGTTCGTAGAACTCGCGGTTGCGCGCCTCGTAGGTGGCGCGCTCCAGCACGCCCTCCTCGATCAGGAATTGCGCCCACTCGTAGTCCGAGTCGCCGGCGAGCAGGGTGTTGTCGAGATCGAACAATGCAAGCCGCATTCAGTCTCCTGCGATAGCGCCGCCCTGCGCCGGCGTTCCTGCCGGCGCCATCGTACCGCCCTGCGCCGGCGTTCCTACCGGCGCCATCGTACTTTGGACGCCCCTGAGCACGTCTCGCGCCAGCGCAAGCGTGACCGGGCGCTGCGCTTCGAGCGAATGACGGTCGATCAGGTCCACCACGCCGAGCAGCGAAGGCAGATCGCGGCGACCGTGCCGCAGGACGTAGGCCTGGACTTCGGACGGGAGCTCGAAGCCGAGCTCGGCCGCGCGCGCGCGCATGGCCTCGGCCTTTTCGTCGTCGCTCAGCCCGTGCACCTCGTACACCAGTCCCCAGGCGAGGCGGGTGGCCAGATCGGGTCGGACCGGCAGGCGCGCGGGCGGCGCATCACCTGCCACCACCAGTGCGCCCGCCGCCTCGCGTATCCGGTTGTACAAGCCGAACAGCGCGACCTGCGCGCCGCCATCCAGGCGTTCGACCCCGGCCAATGTCACGACCGTCTCGCCGTCGATGGCTGCCAGGGTATCTGCCGCCACCGGGGCACTCAGGCGGATCGCGCAGCGGACGCGCGCGGATGCCTCCCGCACGACCGCGTGCAGCAGATGCGCGCGTCCGCTGCCGGGCGCACCCCATAGGTATACGAAACGCTCGCCGCCCTGGTCGTGTGCGAGATCATGCAGCGCCGCCACCGGCTCGGCGTTGCGACCGGTGACGAAATTGGCGAACGACGCTGCCGGTTGTGTCGACAGCGCCAACGCCAGCTGGCGGGGCGAGGAAAGCATCGTGAGCAGGCAAATAGCGAGTGACGCAAGGGCGCCGCGGAACTCGCAGTCGAGACGATGAGGCGGCGCCAAGTGATGCTATTCTAATCGACCACGCGCCATCGGCCCGGTTTTTGCAGCTGAAACGCAAAGCGCCGCGCCGCGCCGGGACCCGAATCGCACCCCGGCCCAGCCGCCGGCGGGATTGCCGGTCCCATCGTGGACAGCGTGCCTGGAGATCATTGTGTCGTCCGCCAACCCGCCCCATCCGAGCCTGTCCTATCGCGACGCCGGCGTCGACATCGACGCGGGCGACAGGCTGGTGGAGCGCATCAAGCCGCTGGCGGCGCGTACCCGGCGCGAGGGCGTCCTGGCCGGCATCGGCGGGTTCGGCGCCCTGTTCGAGCTCGGACGGCGCTACCGGAACCCGGTGCTCGTGTCGGGCACCGACGGCGTGGGCACGAAGTTGAAGCTCGCTTTCCAGCTCGACCGGCACGACACGATCGGAATCGACCTGGTGGCAATGAGCGCGAACGACATCCTGGTGCAGGGCGCCGAGCCGCTCTTCTTCCTCGACTATTTCGCCTGCGGCCGGCTCGATGTCGACGTCGCGGCGCGGGTGATCGCCGGCATCGCGAAGGGCTGCGAGCTGGCGGGCTGCGCCCTCATCGGCGGGGAAACGGCCGAGATGCCGGGGATGTATCCGCCGGGCGAATACGACCTTGCCGGTTTCGCCGTCGGCGCGGTCGAGAAAGACCGCATCATCGACGGTCGGGCCATCCGGTCCGGCGACGCGGTGATCGGGTTGGCTTCCAGCGGCCCGCACTCCAACGGCTATTCGCTCATCCGCCGCATCCTCGAATTGCGCCCGGCCGATCTCGCCTCGGAGCTAGACGGCCGTCCACTCGCGGACGCGCTGATGGCGCCGACGCGGATCTACGTTCGCAGCCTGCTCGGCCTGCTGGAAGCAGTGCCCGTGAAAGGTATGGCGCACATCACCGGAGGCGGCCTGCTCGAAAACATTCCTCGCATCCTGCCGCCGAACACCCAGGCGGTGCTGGCGCAGTCGGCGTGGCCGCTGCCGGCGGTGTTCGCATGGCTGCAGGAGGCGGGCAACATCGCGCAAGCGGAATTGCAGCGGACCTTCAACTGCGGAATCGGCATGGTCGTCATTGTCGCCAGGGACGATGCGAATCGTGCGCTCGCTCATTTGCGCGGCTGCGACGAAGCGGCCTGGGTGATCGGCGAAGTTGCGGTACGCCCGCCCGGCGAAGCGCAGACGCAGGTTCGATGAAGACGATCGTCGTGCTGGTTTCGGGTCGCGGCAGCAATTTGCAGGCGATCCTGGACGCACGCCTGCCGCTGCGCGTCGCGGCCGTGCTGAGCAACGATCCGCAGGCGCAAGCGCTTGCCCGGGCGCGGGCGGCCGGCGTGCCGACCGCAGCCATCGACCATCG
>WHTS01000069.1:0-12985 GCA_009377585.1 Betaproteobacteria bacterium | reverse complement strand
TCGACCATCGAGACTTCGAGCAGCGGGCGGCGTTCGATCGCTGCCTTGCCGAGGCGATCGAGCGCTTCACGCCGGATTTCATCGCCCTTGCCGGCTTCATGCGCGTGCTGGGCGACGCATTCGTGCAGCGCTATGCCGGACGCATGGTCAACATCCACCCGTCGCTGCTGCCCGCTTTCCCTGGCCTCAACACGCATCGCCGCGCGCTCGAAGCCGGCGTGCGCATTCACGGCTGCACGGTGCACTTCGTCACGCCCACGCTGGACATGGGGCCGATCATCGTCCAGGCCGCCGTGCCGGTTCTGCCCGGGGACGACGAAGCGAGCCTGGCTGCCCGGGTGCTCGAGCAGGAGCATCGCATCTATCCCCAGGCGCTCGCCTGGCTTGCAACCGGCCGCGTGGCGCTGCAATCGGAGCGGGTCACTTTCCCGCACGACCGGACGGCGCAGACGCTCATTGCGCCCGCGCTCGATGCCTGAACGCTCATGACGCGCGCACAATTCGCCGAGTGATGCCGTGCTTGACCGTACCGCGCGCACCTTGTCGCTTTGCCTCGCCGCTTCGGCCGTGCTCCATCTCGCGCTGGTCGCGCAATTGCCCGGTTTCCCGATCCAGTTGGACGCCCAGGAAACGCCGTTGAACGCGCAGATCGTCGAGCTCGATCCTCCGGTCCCGCCGCCGCTGCCGCAGCCCGTCCCCAAACGGGCGATCAAGCAGGCGGTCGCGCCGAAAATGCCCCTCGCTCCCGTTGCGCCGCCGCCTGCGGCCATTGCATCGCCCGCGCCGGAGCCCATCGTCTTGCCCGGACCGGAGCCGATCGTCTTGCCAAGCCCGGAGCCCGCTGTTTCCGCCACGCCCGAAGAGGCCGACCCGGCCGCGAGCGAAATGGCTGCAGCCGAGTCCCCGCAGGCCACCGCCGCTGCGCCCGAATCGCTGGCGCCGATACCGGATACCGAGCCCCCCGCAGCGGTTGCCGAAGCGGCTTCCGAGCCCCCACAACGGCAGACCGGCACCATTCGCTACGAGGTCTACTACGGGTCGGACCGATTCAGCATCGGCCGCTCGGTGCAGACCTGGTCGATCGACAAGAGCTCGTACCGCCTCACCAGCTTCTCCGAGACGACCGGCCTGCTCGGATTGTTCCGGCCCTACCATTATGCGTACGTGACCGAAGGCCGGGTCGAGCCGGACGGGCTCAAGCCCGAGGCGTTCACGGTCCGGCGCGGCCGCGACGGCGAGCGGCAAGCAACTGCTCACTTCAACTGGGCGAGCGGCGAACTCACGTTCGGCAAGCTCGGCTCCGCGCGCACGGCGCCTTTGAACGCCAGCAGCTACGACCTGCTGACGCTGTTCTATCAATTGCCTCGCATGGGCCTCACACCCGGGCAGCTGCAGGTTTCGGTCACGACCGGCACCAAGTTCAACACCTACCTTCTGGAGGTAGGCGCCGAGGAAGTGCTGGAGCTTCCCGTCGGCACCTTGCGCACCATTCCGGTGCGGCAAGTGCGCAGGCCGGGCGAGGAAAGCATCGCGGTATGGCTCGCGCCGGAGAAGCGCTATCTGCCGGTGCGCATCGTTTTCCTCGACGAACAAGGCGACATGACGGCGGAGCAGATCGCCACCCAGATCGCAGTGGGAACGCTGGCGGCCGATGGGCGCTGATCCGCGCGCGTCGCGCGCTCGCCGCCCGCGCGCAACGCGCAGTCCCGGCCCGGCCGGCCGGGCGCGCGCACGACCCGCTCGAGCGCGGCAAGCCGGCAGTCAAACTGTCCTCTCGCCGGACGCGGTTCGCCCGGCGTTGGCTGCGCGCGGCACGAGCGCATTGCGCAAGGTGCTCGAATTCGCGGCACCGGCCGATCATGTTCTGCGCCGCTTTTTCCGCGAGAACCCGGAGCTGGGACGGCGCGACCGGGGCTTCGTTGCCGAAAGCGTGTTCGCGTGTCTGCGCCGACTGCGCTGGTATAGTCACCTGGCCGGTTCGCGGGATGCCCGGCGTCTTTTCATCCTTGCGGCGAACCGCCTGCCCGCATCCGAATGGCGCGAGCTGCGCCATGCGCTCGATGGCGAAGAACGCGCCTGGCTTGCGCACGCCTGCGATCACACCGACGATGCGGCTGCGCTCGGGCTCCGCGCCGAGCTGCCCGACTGGGTCATCGAGATCATGCAGGCCCGGATCGAGGACGAGCCTATCCTCGCCATCGGCCGCGGCATGCAGGCGTCGGCGCCGCTCGATCTGCGGGTCAATAGCGCGCGTGCCGAGCGCGAGGAGGTGTTGGCGGCGCTGCATGCGAGCGGAATCGAGGCCCATGCGACGCGCTACTCGCCGTTGGGAATCAGGCTCGATTCCAAGCCCGCGCTGGAGCACCATCCGCTCTACCTTACGGGCGCCGTCGAGGTCCAGGACGAAGGCAGCCAGCTCCTGGGCTTTCTGCTGGCTCCGCGCAGGCGCGAGATGGTGGCGGACTTGTGCGCCGGCGCCGGCGGCAAGACTTTACTGCTCGGCGCGCTGATGCGCTCGGAAGGCCGCTTGTACGCCTTCGACGTGTCCGCACAGCGCATCCGCCGCTTGCACACGCGCCTCGCCCGCTCGGGCTTGAGCAACGTGCAGCCGGAGACGATCGCTCACGAAAACGACGTACGGTTGAAGCGACTCGCAGGCAAGCTCGACCGGGTGCTGGTCGACGCACCCTGCACGGGATTCGGCACGCTGCGGCGCAATCCCGACCTGAAATGGCGTCAGGATGCAGCCGATCTGGCCGCCCTTACGGAAAAGCAGTCGTCGATCCTCGAAGCGGCGAGCCGACTGCTCAAGCCCGGCGGACGGCTGGTGTACGCGACCTGCAGTTTTTTGCTGGCGGAGAACGAGGACATCGTGGCAGCATTCATGCGCCGCCACCCCGAGTTCGCGGCGCTGAACGCGCGCGACATCCTTGCCCGGCAAGGCATTGCAATCGATACGGGCGAGCGCCTGCAGCTCGCGCCGCACCGGCATGGAACCGACGGCTTTTACGCCGCGGTGCTGGAGCGGCGCTCGGCGTGACTGCAAGCGGAAACCATCGAGCGCACACGGGCCTTGTCGCCCGCCCCCGACGCCCGCTCGAGGCGGTAGTATTGCGGTTGGTTGCTTGACGCCAAGGGGAATTCGGCGCAAGCGCCGGTGCGAATTTCGGCGCAAGCGCCGGTGGGTTTTTGCGGCAAGCGCCGGTCAAGAGGCAGCCGCCGCGCCTGCTCCGGCGCTTGCCGGCGACAGGCGTTACTGTAGAATGCCCGCCAGTCCAGTAGTGGAGAGGATTTGATGTTTCAAGGTGTTTTGGACCTGCCGTGGTGGGGCTATGTCGTCGTGGTGCTGGCGACGACGCACGTAACGATCGCGGCCGTTACGATTTTCCTGCATCGCCACCAGGCCCATCGGGCGCTCGACCTGCATCCGATCCCGAGCCATTTCTTCCGTTTCTGGTTGTGGCTCACCACCGGCATGGTGACCAAGGAGTGGGCTGCGATCCATCGCAAGCACCACGCCAAGTGCGAGACGCTCGACGATCCGCACAGCCCGCAGATCTACGGCATCCGCAAGGTGCTGCTCGAAGGCACGGAGCTCTATCGCTCCGAATCGAAAAACGCCGAAACGATTGAGCGCTACGGCCACGGCACACCGGACGATTGGCTCGAACGCCACGTATACACAGGCCATAGCGCCGCCGGTGTCGTCATTCTGTTGCTCGCACAACTCGCCTTGTTCGGCCCGATCGGCGCCACGATGTGGGCCGTGCAGATGCTCTGGATTCCTTTCTTCGCCGCCGGCGTCGTCAACGGCCTCGGCCATTACTGGGGCTACCGCAGTTTCCAGTCGGCCGACACCAGCACCAACATCATGCCGTGGGGCATCCTGATCGGCGGCGAGGAGCTGCACAACAATCACCACGCGTATGCGACCTCGGCCAAGCTCTCCAACAAGTGGTACGAGTTCGATATCGGCTGGCTCTACATCCGCATCCTGTCCGCGTTCGGCCTGGCGCATGTCAAGAAGGTCGCGCCGCGGGTGAGGAAGCTGCCCGCGGCCAAGCCGAGCTGCGACGACGAGCTGCTGCAAGCGGTCATCACGCACCGCTACGACGTGCTGCAACGCTATGCCGCTGCCCTGAAGGGCACTTGGCGCGCCGAATTGCGGGCCTTGCGGGCGCGGGCGGCGCACGGCGCCGAGGAATGGCACAAGCTCAAGGGGTGGCTCACGCGCGATTCGAACGATTTGCCCGAGCCCGAGCGCGCCCGGCTGAGCGAGACCGTGCAGTCGAGCCGCGTGCTCACGACGGTGCACTCGATGCGCGAGGAGCTTACCCAGATCTGGGGCCGATCGACGGCCTCGCGCGATCAGCTCGTGCGCCAGCTCGACGATTGGTGCAAGCGCGCCGAAGCCAGCGGCATCCAGGCCCTGGAGCAGTTCTCGCACCGGCTACGCTGCTACGCCTGAGGCGCCTTCCACCCACAAAAAAGCCCGCGATTCGCGGGCTTTTACTTTTGCGCTTTTACTTTTGCTTTGGCGCTATTGCTCTTGCGCTATTGCTTCTGCGTTCGTGCGCCCGGCAGGGCGCGCTCACTTGAGCTTGGTTTCCTTGTAGATGACGTGCTTGCGCGCAACCGGATCGAACTTCTTCATCTCGATCTTCTCGGTCGTGGTGCGCTTGTTCTTGGTGGTCGTATAGAAATGACCGGTTCCGGCGGTCGACTCCAGCTTGATCTTCTCACGCATGTCCGGCTCCTATTGACTGTGCGGGAAAGCGGCTTTCCGCATACTCCCCTCTCCCCCCGGGAGAGGGGTCGGGGGTGAGGGGATGGATCTCTCAGGGCTCGCCGCGCAACCGCATTTCGGCGAGCACCACCTCGATGCCTTTCTTGTCGATGGTCCGCAGGCCCTTCTGGCTCAAACGCAGGCGGACCCAGCGCTTTTCGCTCTCCACCCAGAAGCGGCGGTACTGCAGGTTCGGGAAGAAGCGGCGCTTCGTCTTGTTGTTGGCGTGCGATACGTGGTTGCCCTTCTGGGGGCGCTTACCGGTGACCTGACAGACTCGTGCCATGACGGCTCCAACCGCTCGATTTGCGAAAAGTCTGCGATTGTAGCCCGGACGCAGAGCACGCTCAAGCGCGAGTCTTTTCCGCGACTCCTTCCAACGGGATGTGAGTCTGAAGCGACTGCGCGCCGGCGAGCTTTGTCCGATCCATGTTCCGGATGCCGCCGGCGAGGCAAGAACTCACAGCAGCCCCCTCTCCGCGAAAAATGGTGAGCGCGACATTTTTCGCGGAATGTGGATTGCTGTGATATGTGGAGTAGCCGCTGCGTCCTTCATGGGCGCGGCGGCTAGGCGGACGCGAGCTTCACATATCTTACGGCGCCACGCCTCCTCAGAGACGAAGGCGCCGGAGCTCCCGATTGACGCAGTTGATGTCGAAACCCTCCGGATCGAAGGCACCGCCGACCCAGACGAGCATTGCGCCGTGCTCTTCATGATCAGCATTGGCGATGGCCTCGAGAAACTCCTCGTATCCCGGAATTCCGCCGACATCTTCCGGGGGGCAGGCGCGCTCGCCCGCAACGCATAGCGGGTAGGGCCAGTCGGGCACGGGCTTGCCGATCGATTCGACGACGATGCGGTGCTCCCAACCGTCGCCGAAGTCGTATTCGTAGCTGAACTCGCGGATCGTTTCTCCCAAGAGAGCGCCAAGCGTGTGCCCTTTCTCGGCCAGCATGTTGAGTTCTTCCAAGTCCTCGCTGTTGCTGTAGACGCGATCGCCAATGTGGAAGCTGTGCAGGTGCGAGTCGGTCCATCCCATGGCGATCTGCAGCACGCTGTGCAGTCTGAGAAGCGGGATGTTGGCCGCAACGTGCAAGCGTCGCCAAATGAGCGGCTCGATGTACTGCAGCTCGACGCGCAAGGTATGAATCCTGGAAACCGAATTACGGCGAGCGGCCATGGCGATGCAGTCCTGTCGAGTTGCCGAAGCGGAATACGCCAGCCCGCTGCATCACCGGCCGAGAGACTGCCGGCGTGCAGCGAGGCTGGTCTGTGGGTCCTGCATTATCGGCAACTACATCCGGCGCAGCCACCCGACGAGATCGCGGCCATCCAGGAGCAGGCGACCCCCGCGCGGTGGCGCCAAAGTATCGGGGAAGACCTGAGAGAGCGCCCGACGCTTCAGATCCAGGTCAGCCCGGGCGTAGCGCATGGTCGTGTTGAGATTCGCGTGGCCCAGCCACTGGCTGATGGTGGCGAAGTCGACTCCCGCCTTGAGAAGCGCGACCGCGGTACTGTGTCGACTATGTAGCCGACTAGATAGGAGGCACACGCTTGCGATGGATCTACTTCATCACGGCGCCGACCAGACAGTGATCGCTCTTTGGCTCGGACACGAGTCGCCCGAGACGACGGCCATCTACCTGCAGGCGGACATGCAGCTGAAGGAACGTGCCCTCGCAGCCACGACTGCCAAGAAGACGTCGCTACCTCGCTTCCGCCCCAGCGACCGGCTGCTTGAGTTCCTCAAGGGCCTCTGATAATGCCGGGGGCGCTGCACGATCGGTCAACCCACGACACTCGATGGTGCGGCGTTACTCGACGGCGGCATCCGGAATAATCCGGGACCCGGAGTTATGGCGGAAGCCCTGCAGTCGCGGCCGGCGCCCGTTCTGGTCACGAATGGCGGCGGCGTCGAGAAGCTCCATCATCGTTTGATAAAAACCTACACCGGTATAGGCACGTCCGCGCGCATGGCAGATGAGGGGTGCGGTTGGGCGGCAATCGAATCCGATCCGCTGACGGGCGGAAAGGTAGCTGCGAAGCTCCGAGCGCACGCTGGGCGAGAGCGGCACCCAGCGGGACTTGTGGAACTTCGAGTCGCGGATGAAAAGCACGCCCCGACGGGCGTCGACATCGGCCATTCGGAGCCGTACGAGCTCGCTGCGGCGAAGGCCACTGGTGTAAAGCAGCAGGATCGCCAGGCGCAGAACGATCGGTCGCAATGGCTCGGCAGCGCGCGGGATCAATGCCGAAACGTGGCGCAGGAGCCGAATGACCTGCTCGCGCTCGATGATGCGCGGGAGCGGCAGCGGCTGGAAACGCGTGAAGGAGCTCGGGTCCGGAAGGAAGCAATCCGGTTCGGTTCGGCGCCGGTAGCGGCAGAAGTTATAGACGGCGCGCTCCCGGATGATGCGGGTGCGGTTACTGAGGCGGGAAAATGGCGCGCGCCAGCGCGCGAAGAGTCGCTCGTCGAGATCGCGGGCGCGAGCTGCCACGAGAAACCGGCGCAGCAGATGGAGCGTGTACTCCTCCTTCGCATAGCTGCGTCCGAGTGCGCGGCGAGAGGCGAGGTAAGAGGCAACGGCGGCATCCCAAGCCACCAACGGCTTACGCGTACCCATGGCGACCTCCCGGACGGGTCAGGTTGCAGGGCACTTCGAGGGCGACACCGCGCAAGGCCGCAGTGTGGAGCCTCAGGTAAGTGCAAGTGGAATCGAGGCGACGATGTCCGAGCAGGTCTCCAATCACCTTCACGCCGACCCCACGCGCGAGTAGGCGCATTGCAAATGCGTGCCGCAGGCTGTAGGCGTCGCTCGAGCCGCCCAGCTTCGCCGCGCGCATGCGCTTCTCGAAAATATTGCCGACCGCGGTACTCTGAAGTGGCCCGTTCGGGCAGCGCGCCCGCAGGAAGAGCTCCGGATACGTCCACCCCTGGCGATCCCGTTCCAGCGCGAGGTACTGAGTCAGCACCCGGATCGTCGCGGCCGCCAGCGGCCAGGTGAGAGACGAGCGCGTCTTGTGCTGCTTCACGCTCAGGACGCCGCGTTCCCAGTCGATCGAGTCCATGCGCAGCGATACAACTTCGGAGGGGCGCAGGCCGTAATGCGAGATCAGATGCAGAATGCAGTAGTCGCGCCATCCCGACTTGCTGGCGCGATCGATCGAGGCGAGCAACGACTGCACGGTTCTCCAAGGCAGCGCTCGGGGTGGCAGCTCGTCGCGATAGGTGCGCGGCGTGTCGATGGCTTGGTCGAGGCGCGAACCCAGGTGACCGCGCTCGTAGCAAAACCGCAGGAATGCGCGCATGTGGCCGACCACGTGCTGCATCGAGTGGCGCGACAGCTCTCGGCCCCGCAAGACGACGAACGCTTCAACGTCGCTCTGCGTGAGAGCGCTCAAGTTGCGCGAGCCGACCCCACGGACGAGAAAGTCGGCAACCGTATAGGCATGATAAGACCGCGCAGAACCGGATAGTCCCCGAAATTCGATGAGGTGCTGCGCGTACTCGCGCCGCAGCCTCGCAAAGCGGTCTTCGGCCTTCGGCTCGATCAGGCGGTTGCGGGCGCGCAGAAAACGGACATACGCACGCCGGCCGCCTTCGAAGAGCCGGATCCGCGTCGGCGGCCCGCCCCCGGGGTCGAATGCCCGCTCGATGTCGGCGAGCGCGCGCTGTCCCGAGTCGTCGGGTGCACCCATGGCGGCAAGTGCTTGTTGGACATAAATAAGATGCAGATGGACGGGGTCTGGCGAATAGCGTTCGCTCAACAGCCACTGGGCGAAATCGGACAGCTCATGCGGGGACGCCGATCGGGCGATCAGGCGCTCGGTCTTGGGCAGCAATTCGGCAGTCATGGCGCTCTCCACGGTTGAGGGTGGGAGCGCCACGCTACGCGCAGGCGCCTGAATTATGTGGAGTAGATCGGATTCACCCAGGTCTTCCCCCAGGAAACCAAGGGAATCAACTCCACATATCACAACAATCCACGTTCCGCGAAAAATGGTGAGCGCGACATTTTTCGCGGAACGTGGACTTATCTGATATGTGGAGTTGATTCGTCTAGTTTCCCTGCGGAACGACGGCCGAGACTGATCTACTCCACATAACGTAAGCGCCTGCGGCGAGGGTGGCGTTGCCGGTCGATCGCGGCAAGCTTGTTCATTTAAGTGGCCCTCGCGGCGGTGCGGGCGTCGTAGGGGCTCGATCGATTACCCGGCGCGCCAGCGGTTGCAGCAGTAGTGGAGATAAGTACATGGGGAAGTAGCAGAAGGCGAAATACAGCCAAGCGAGGTCGGGCAACACGCCACTGGTGGCGGCGAGCATCAGCCCCACATTACGTTGCGACGCCGTGAATCCGAGCGTGAGAGCGCGCTCTCGACCCGCAGATGCGAAAAGGAGAGTGGTCAGGCAAAGCACTGCGAAAAAAACGACGAAGGCAAGCGCGACGAGACCAATTGTGAGCATCGGGGTCGCGATGAACCGGCCAGCGACGCTTTCCATAACGGCCGCTATGAAGACGAACAGGACGAGAATGTTGAGCCCGTCGATCCTCTCGCTTTGTCGCTCGATAGCAGTGGCGCCAGCGATCCGTCGCATAGTCAAGCCGACCAGAGCGGAGCCCGCAAGGATCGCAAACAATTTAAGCCCGAGCGCCAATGGTGGGAGCGTAAGCGCCGGGCCGAGAAAGACATGCGCGAACAAGAGCGCGGTAAAGGGTAATAGCGCTGTGCTCGTTATCATCGTGCAGAGGACGAGCGTTGCATCCAACCCCATCAACGCGGCGAGTGCAGGAGCCGCCATCAGGGGCGGCGCGGTGGCTTGCAGTACGAGCGCGAGGAACAGATCGGGTGACTGTTCGTCGAGACCGAATGCGCGGTACGTGGCGCCAAGGAGCATCGGTATGACCAGCGAAGTCCATGCTGTTGCTGCAAGCACGATTCTGGGGCGCCGCAGGTAGCTCCTGAACGCTGCCGCGTCCACGCGAAGAAAGGCAATGCACAACAGCACAAAGACCGCTTCGGTCACAAACGGTTTGAGCAAGGCGCCGATCGGTGGCATCGCGACACCAATGACAATCAGCGCTGCGACTGCGCGCGTGCCTTGCTGCCCGAGCCACGACAGCACCGCCGCGGGTGCATGAAGCACAACCCTACTAGGTCTCTCCATCGACACCTCTCCCATAGGCACGCAACCAACGGCTGCATATGCTTACAAAATCGGGGCGAGTTACCTCGATCTTCTCACCCGCGTTAGGACAAACCGCGGTTCCGTCGGCGGATGCCGGATCACGCCGCAGTTCTACACGTTACGTCGAACGAGGCTACGAAACTAATGGTGCTTCATTCGCTCCCCCGCGACCATAGAACTGCGACTTCGACTGGAACCTACCGAGACTTGGATTTGTGGCGCGCCCCCACCGTCAGGTGGGGAGCGCCACGCTACCTGGCCGCACTTATCGAGTTGATTGATTTTCGACTTGGTTCTGCAGGAGAACCGCCAATTCCGAGTTCACATAGCAGCTACATTCGGCGCAGCCGGCCGACGAGATCCCGCCCGTCGAAGCAGCAGGTGCCCGCCTCGGGGTGGTGCCAAGGCGTCCGGGAATACCTGGGAGAGCGCACGCCACGTTGAATACAACGATGCGCTACGCCCGTGCCGATCTCGATCTCAAGCGTCAGGCGAAACGGCGGTCCGCGCTCCAAGTCGCCTTCGAGCGCGATTCGCCGAACGTCCACTTGCAAGATCGTGGCAACCTGAGACTTCCGCATTCCTCAAGAAGCCGAGGACGGATGCCGAGCGTAGCCGGGGAAAGGAACTCTGTGCAAAGGACTCTCGCAAGGGGCCGTTTTTGCAAACGTACGCCATCGACCCATTGCCGGTGATCCACGATTCCAAAAAAACCGGCCGTTCGACCATGAAGCGAATGGCCTCTCCCGAAAGTCAAATAGCCCCGCCAACAGAATTGGTTCTGGCCGTCCGGCGCAGTGCCTGCGGCGGCTGGCCGAAAGCGCGGATAAAGGCACGCCGCATCCGTTCGGGATCGCCGAAACCGGTGCGCGCGGCCACTCGCTCGATCGGTTCGGCGCCGCTCTCGACCCGCTCGCGTGATGCTTCGAGGCGAAGGCGCTCGATTGCCTTGGCCGGAGTCATGCCGGTGTCGGCGGCGAACGCTCGGGCGAAATGGCGTGGGCTCATCGCAGCGCGATCGGCCAGCCGCTCGACCGACAGTCGTTCGTCGAGCCGCTCACGCGCCCAAGCGAGGAGCGACGAGAACCGGCTGCCCGGGCGATCCGCCTCGAGCAGCGCCGAGAACTGCGATTGACCGCCGGGGCGGCGGTGGTAGACCACGAGCTGTTGCGCCGCGCGTTTGGCGATGGCCTCGCCGAGATCCTCGGCGACGAGCGCCAGCGCGAGGTCGATACCGGCGGTGATGCCGGCGGAGGTCCACACCGCACCGTCGCGGATGAAGATGCGGTCGGGCTCGACGCCGACTTGCGGATAGGCGCGGGCGAACTCGGCGGCGCGTCCCCAATGCGTCGTGGCGCGACGGCCGTCGAGCAATCCAGCCGCGGCAAGGATGAAAGCGCCCGAGCAGACGCTGGCGATCCGACGTACACGGCCGGCAGCCCGGCGAACATAGGCCAAGGTGTCGGCACAGGCGGAAGCTTCTCGTGTGCCCGCGCCGCCGGCGACGATCAGCGTGTCGAAAGGATCGCCCGAAAATGCCTCCGCAACCAACTGCACGCCGGACGAGCTCGCCACCGGCCCTGAAGTTCGGGCGATGAGCCGCAGTCGATAGGCCGGCGATGCAGTCTCGCGTCCGGCCTCCTCGAACACCGTTAGCGGCCCGGCCGCGTCGAGAAGCTGGAAGCCCGGGAAGATCAATACGGCTGTTTGGCGTTGCATGGCGGTAAATGAGGGAAATATGACATTTCGGACGAGCCTATCTCCGCTACCGTAGCGGTGTCAATGCGGAGGATTCGACCATGAGCGATCACCAGCCGATTATCGTCTTCGCCCTGTTTCCCGGAGTGACGCAGCTCGACTTCACAGGGCCGCATGAGGTGTTCTCGTACTGGTCCGGCGCCAGCGTCATCCTGGCGAGCGTGGAGGGCGGGGCGATCGAGGCCACCGGTGGAATGACCTTTGCGGGATTGCGCCGGCTCGCCGCGATCCCCGAATGCGATGTCGTGTGCGTGCCGGGCGGCCGCGGCGTCACCGATAACGCCATTGGCGATGCGGTCTTCATTAGCGAATTGCGCCGGCTTGCCGCAACCGCCAAATTCGTGACCTCGGTCTGCACCGGGTCGCTCGCGCTCGGCGCGGCCGGGCTGCTGCGCGGCAAGCGTGCTGCCTGCCACTGGGCCTGGCGCGAGCTGCTGGTGCCGTTCGGCGCGATTCCCGATTCCAGGCGGGTGGTGCGCCTCTATGTCTCGGGGCACTCGGCCGGCGGCCAGTTGACCGCATCGACGATGACGCTGCCGGTCGTGCGCGGTGGGATCGCGATCAGCGGCATCTACGACCTCGAACCGATCCGGCTCAACTATCTCAACGAGAAGCTCGGCCTCGATACGACGGAGGCCGAGCGCAACAGCCCGCTGCTGCACATCCCGCCGACGTCCCGCGAGCTCGTCGTCACTTACGGCACACGGGAACTGCCCGAGCTGCGCCGCCAGTCGATCGACTATGCCCAAGCGTGGGTCGAGCGCGGCCTACCCGGCCGATTGTTGCCGGTAGACGGCGCTGATCACTTCACGATCCTCGAGGCCCTGGCTGACCCGCAAGGCTCGCTGACGCGAGCGCTGCTCGACATGATCGGCGGCTGACCAGGCGGCTGCCTCGGCGATTGCAGGTGACAGTTCGGACCGTGCACTGGCCAGCATTGTAGTGCTGGCAGTTCTCCATTGCCGAGAGGCCGGCGGCACGCTCAACCATATTGAGCCACGACGCCGGTAGTCATGGCGCTCTTCACGGTTGAGAGTGGGAGCGCCATGCTACCTGCGGGGCTTAAATTATGTGGAGTAGGCGGGTCTCAGCTGTCCTGCCGCAGGGAAAACCAGAAAATCAACTCCACATATCAAAGCAGTCCACGTTCCGCGAACGAAATCGCGGCATTGCCCGCGATCACGAAGTGGTCGAGCACCCGCACGTCCACCAGCGCTAAGGCCTGGCGCAACGCCCGTGTGAGCGCTTCGTC
>WHTS01000068.1 GCA_009377585.1 Betaproteobacteria bacterium | reverse complement strand
ATCTCGCCCGCGAACGGATGCGAGTGCGCGTACCCGCGCTGGGTGGAATAGCCCATCGCGAGCAGAAAGCCTTCGTCGCCGCGGGCGAGGTTCTGCAGGCGTTCGGCGCGCGAAGCGGGAAACTCGAGCGGCTGGCGTGTGAGATCGGCGGGCTCCGGATCGCCCGGGTCCGGCGTCGCGGCCTCCACCAGACCTTCGGCTCCGAGCAGATCGGCAACGCGTGGAACCGCGCCGTCCGGCATCGCGGCGGCCAGCTTCGTCTCGGCTGCCCTTGCGCGCGCGCGGCCGTGCGCCGCCAGCGAAAAATCGAGCATGCGCTGGGTGTAGTCGTAGGTCGGCCCGAGGATGTGGCCGCCGGGCAAGTCCTTGAACGCGGCCGAAATGCGCCGGCGCAGTTGCATGCGCGACGTGTCGAGCGCGCACGTGTAGCCCAGCCGCGGCAAGGTCGTCCGGTACGCACGCAGCAGGAATATCGCCTCGACCGCGTCGCCGGCGGCCTGCTTGATCGCGAGCGCGGCGAGCTCGGAGTCGTAGAGCGAAGCCTCGGTCATCACCCGGTCCACCGCGAGCCGCATCTGCTGCCTGATCTGCGCGAGCGACAGCTCCGGCACCGCCACGTCGCCGCGCCGGTGCTCGTCCAGCAGCGCATGCGAACCGAGGATCGCCTGTTCGCCGCCCTTGACTGCTACGTACATGTCACGCCTCGATGCGGGTGGTGCGCGGCAGGCCGGCCAACCGGTCGCCGCTTGCGAGAAAGCAATCGATGCCGCGCGGGAAGAGGCGCTGCAGAGCGCTCCATTCGCGCACGAATCGCGTATCCAGCCCGCCGGATGCGAGCAATGCGCATTCGGCGATGCCCGGGCCGCGCAGCGTCCAGCCGCCGTGCGGCGCGAGCGTGTCGACCTGGATCAGCAGCGTCGCCGAGCGCTCCGGATGCTCTTCGGTTCCGATCGCGAACGCGGCAAGCGAAGGCAGGTCGCGAGCCGTAGCGACGAAGGCCACGTCCGCATCGGCCGGATCGCTCACCAGTACGCACCCGGTGTGGAAGCGCAAGTACGCTGCGGCCCGCTCGCCCGCGGGCGAGCGGGCGAGCCACAAGCGCGTGTCCTGATCGAGCAGCACCAGCAGCAGCGCGCCCGCGGCGCGGGGAAGGCATTCGGGCAACTCGGCCCGGCAGTCGATCTCCACGATCTCGCCCGGGCGCGAAAGTGCGTGCAGCGCGCGGCGGAATACGGCCTGGCTCTCGAACACAGGGTCGGCGAACCCGCGCCCGATACTGGCCAGCTCCATCTGCGGCCTCATGCCGCGTCCCCGACGTGCGTTCCCCCGCCCTCGGCAGCGGGGTCCGTGGCAAGCGCCGAGCTTTCCCGCGCCACGGTGAGGAAATCCACGCGGGTCGCAGCCACCTTGCGCGCCATACGACGCCGCTCGTCGTCGAGGTGACGCTGGATGGGAGCGAGCAGGATGTTACGCACGGCTTTCCGATGCGCCTCCGACTGCAGCATGGCGTCGGCGAGCGCGGTCAGCTCGGCGTGCCGGTGCGAGCGGCCGAGCACGTAGCCGATGCCCACGTGATGTTCGTGCAGGCGCAGCACGCAGCGGGTCACGCTCACTTCCCCGAGATTGAAGCGGTTGCCGCTGCCGCCGACACGCCCACGCACCATGTAGAGGCCGGTTTCGGGACGGCGCAGCCACGTGTAGCCCGGCACGGGCAGGAACTTGAATCCCGCCTCCAGCATGTCGAGCGGCGCGCGGGCGAGCGTCGCCATCCAGGCACGGCGCGCCTCGAGCGGCGCATGAGCAGGCATTTCTTGCAGCATCGATGTCATTCGCGAGGCAACCAGGGATCGACGATTCGGACGAGGCAAATGCTAGGGCGCGCGCGTGAAGGCTTCGTGAAGGCTTCGTGACAAGACGGTGACAACGACCGCGCGCAGCTACGCCATCACCGCCTCGCGCACCAGCGCCTGGGGGCGGCAGACGAGAAGCCCGAGATCCGCGTCCAGCAGCACCACCGAGGCAGGCCGGGACGCCGGCGCGATCCCGCCGTGTCCCGACGATCCGTCATCGACCAGGCAGATCGCGCTGGACCCACCGACGCGGATGCCGTCGGCGGGGTCCTCGTCGACCGAGAAGTCGAAGACGCTCAATACGGCGCCGTGCCGTGCGCCGCCCGGGCGCATGGACGCGCTGCCATGGATCCGAAAGTCGTCTGCATGAGTGATACGCGGCGAGGGAACTCCGGAACGCACGCGGACGTCCGCCGCGCGCGGGACACCGTGCGTGGGCGCGAACAGGCTCGCCACCGCGGCCGTGACGGCGCCGAAGTCGGCTCCGGCAAGGTCGATCGCCTGCGGCGAGCTCGTCCCGGTCGCGATCGACGCATCGTTCGGCGGCTGACGGGGGACGCGCTCGATACTGTCCGAGGCGCCGAGCGAGATCGAGGGAACGCGTGTGCGCGTCGCCGAGGCGCCGGCCATGTACCGGAGCAGGCAGGCGCTGCGCAGCCGTTGTTCCGTGAGCACGAAGCACCCGTCGCCGATGTAGGTCAGGCCTTCCCCGTCGCCGAATCCGATCAGGGTCATGGTGCTCACCACGGCGCCTGTGCGGGTGATCTCGATCAATGCATCGGCCGCGTCTCCCAGCACGAGGAGCGTGCCGCGGTCCCAGTTGTAAGCGAGCGCGGACGCTGCCGAGGCCGGCGCCGGAAGCGCGAACGTGCGTTCCAGCCGATAACCGGAAAGGTCCAGGTTCGTGATTTCGCCATGGCCGAGAGTCGAAACGGCCGTGGCCGCGGCAAGGACGAGCGATCTCACCAGCATGCGCTGCTCCCAGGTTGCCTTCGAGGAAGCCCGGATGCTACGCGGCCATCGTTACAGAAATGTCCATGCTGCGGGCGCGTCGGACACGGCGATTGCAGTAAGGCCTGAAGCGAACCGGACCGCGCCGGGTCACGGAACGCGAATCGCGGCCGAAGCCACGATCTGCGCCCAACGCTCGATCTCCACGCGCAGGTAGTCGCCGAATTGGGAAGCGTCGGATGCATGGACTTCGAGCCCTTGCTGCTCGAATCCGCTTCGCCACCTCGGACGCAGCCAGGACGCGCGCCGTGGCTCGTTGCAGCGAATCGACCAGCGACGCGCGGGTCTTCGCCGGCACCAGCATGCCGTACCAGGTTGCATACTCGAATCCGGGCAGACCCGCTTCGTGCAGGCTCGGGACCTCCGGCGCGACGGCGGAACGCTTGCGGCTGCTGATTCCGATCGCTTTCAGCCGGCCTGCGCCGACATGCGGCGAGACGCTCGCCATGTTGGTGAAGGCCGCCGCGTCGATCCTCGCATCGCGCTCGAACAGCGATTGTCATCCTCGCGTCATGTTCCTGTAACGCGCGTCGAGCATTGTCCGCGCATGACCGCTCCCAACAACAACATGCCATACCAGAATACGAACCCCTTCTTCGTCGTTGGCGCACAACGTTCCGGAACGACGATGCTGCGCCTGATGCTCAATGCGCATCCGCGTCTCGTGGTCCCCTTCGAATCCGCGTTCATCCCGAAATACCATCGGCGTGCAGGCGAATACGGCGATCTGTCGCAGCCGGCCAACATCGCGCGCCTGCTGGACGATATCCGGGGCGAGCCCCACGTCGCACGCGGCGGCCTGGTGACCGATCCCGCCGCGGTGCTCGCTGCCTCGCCTCGCAGTTACGCGGAACTGGTCCGCAGCATATTCGAGCGCCATGCGGCGGCGAAGGGAAAGCCGCGCTGGGGCGACAAGACACCGGGCTACGGCAGCGACCTGGACATCCTCTGGCAGCTTTTCCCCGGCTGCAGGGTCATTCACGTGGTTCGGGACGGCCGGGACGTGGCCCTCTCGAACCGCGGCATAAGCTGGGGCGTCTGCAGCATGCCGCGGATCGCCTCGCTATGGCGCTGGGAAACGATGTTGACCCGGAAGCTCGGCAACATGATCGGAGCGCACTACATGGAGGTGCGCTACGAAGACCTGGTGCGGAATCCGGAACGGGAGCTGCGCCGCATCTGCGCGCACATCGAAGAGGATTTCGACCGCGCGATGCTGGATTACCACCGTTCGGCTCGGGATGAAATGCCGCAGGAGAGCCTGCAGTGGCACGGCAGCTCGATCACGCCACCGGACGACGCGAAAGTGTTTCAGTGGCGAAGAGCGCTGAGCCTGGCCGACCGGATCATCTTCGAAGACCATGCCGGGGATGCCTTGGAAGCATTCGGCTACCTGCGCGAAAACCACCCACCGACGGTTCGCAGCCGCGCGCGGATGCTGATCTATGCTGCTCTTGGACGATAGCCGCTTGCCGGGCGGCAGCGCTGGCGGCGTGGAACGCCAGCACTCCGGAATCTGTGTCTGGTTCACCGGGCTCAGCGGTTCGGGCAAGTCCACCACCGCCCTGGCGCTGCACGAGCTGCTGATCGCCAGCGGCCGCTACGTCACGATCCTGGATGGCGACGTCGTTCGGGCGTCCCTGTCGACGGGCCTGGGCTACAGCCGCGCGGACCGGGATACCAATGTCCGGCGCATCGGATTCGTGGCCGCCGAGATCGTACGCCACGGCGGCATCGTGCTGTGTCCCGTGATCAGTCCCTATCGCGCGACACGCGCCGAAGTGCGCGGCATGTTCGAACCCGGCCGGTTCGTCGAAGTGTTCGTCGATTGTCCGCTTGCGGTGTGCGAGGCTCGGGACGTGAAAGGCCTGTACGCGGCGGCCCGGGCCGGCCGCATCCGGCAGTTCACGGGAATCGACGATCCTTACGAACTGCCGCTCGATCCGGAACTGGTCATGTCGACCGTAACCGAAAGCCGCGAACGCAACGTGCGGGCCATCGTCGACCTTCTCGTGCAGCGGCAAGCAATCCGCGCGCTGGCGCCCGGCACCCAGCCGAAGTCCTCCGACGCAGCCGCTTAGTCAGCGGCTCACGCCCCCGTCCGGCCCAAGCCGGTTCCGCTCCCTACGCGCAGGCCACACCCGTCCGCAGGACACGGCGGCGAATCGGGCAAGCCCAACCGGCGAATCGATCATTCAGCGTCACGCCGCGCCGCGGCACACTGACCCTGCCGATCATCCGTTCCAGCTCCGGCTGGCTATTATCCGCCCTGGTGCGTGCAAGAACGGAAGGGCAGGACCCATGGCCAGGGTGATTCCCGACGGCTGGCGCGAGCTCGACGCCAGCGGTGCTGCCGGACGCGAGCTGCAGACGCTGGGGCAGCTCGCCGCGGGGCTGAGCGGCGACTACACCGTCTATCACGGCGTGCACTGGACGCGCGTCGAGCGTGGCAACTATGCGATCGTCGGCGAGATCGATTTCGCGCTCGTCGGCCCAACCGGCAAGGTGCTGCTGATCGAGCAGAAGACCGGTGTGCTGTTCGAGACGCCGCGCGGGCTCGTCAAGAGACGTTCGGGCAAGGAAGAGGAGGTGCCGTTCCAGATGGCACGCTCGGCCGAGGCGCTGCATGCGCGCCTGCGTCAGGTCTGCAAGAGCGAACAGGTCGAGCTGGACGCGCTGCTCTACTGCCCCGACTATACGGTGAAGGAACCGGGCAGCGCGGGAATCGACCCGGCGCGAATCGTCGACGCCGCGCGCAAGGATCGCCTGCTCGACACGATCCGCGCGATCCTGCCCGCGACCGGCGAGGTGCTGACGGCCAAGGCCAGGATCCACCGCTTTCTCAGCGATACGCTGGAGCTGGTGCCCGAAGTGCACGCGGTGGTCGGCGAGGCGGCGGTGCTCTCCACGCGGCTTTCCGGCGGTCTCGCGCATTGGGCACGCAGGCTCGAGTTCGAGCCGTTTCGGCTGCGCGTGATCGGCACCGCAGGCTCGGGCAAGACCCAGCTCGCGCTGGCGGTCTATCGCGATGCCGTCGCACAGAGCCGGCGTCCGCTCTATGTCTGCTACAACCGGCCGCTTGCCGATCACGTCGCGCTCATCGCCCCCGAGGGCGGCGAGATCGCAACCTATCATCAGCTCGGCGATCGCATCGCGCGGACACGAGGCGAGCCTCCCGATTTCCGCCAGCCCGGCGCCTTCGCTCACCTGGAGGCGCTGCTCGATGTGCATCGGCCGGACGCGGCGCAGCAGTACGACGAGCTGATCGTCGACGAGGGACAGGACTTTCATGCGCAATGGGCGCGCAACTTGCTGCGCTTCCTGCGTCCCGGCGGTCGCGCCTGGTGGCTGGAAGACCCGATGCAGAATCTGTACGGACGTGCGCCGATACCGCTCGAGGGCTGGGTGACACTGCGCTCCAGAGTGAACTATCGCAGCCCCAAGGACGTGCTCGAGACGCTCAACCGCGTGCTGCCGCTCGACCACCCGCTCGAAGCGGGGAGCCCGCTTGCCGGTTCGGAGGTCGACATCGCAACCTACGCCGACAGCCGCGAGCTGATCGCAAAAACGATCAGCGCGGTCACCCGCTGCATCGGCCTCGGCTTCACGCGTGCGCACGTCGCCGTCGTCACTTATCGCGGGCGCGAGCATTCGCAGCTCGCGTCCCACGATCGGCTCGGACCCTACCGGCTGCGCGCCCCCACCGGCCAGTACGATCTGCTCGGCAATGCGACCTTCACCGAAGGCGACGTACTGATCGACTCGGTGCACCGCTTCAAGGGCCGCGCCTCGCCCTGCGTCGTGTTCACCGAAATCGATTTCGAGGCGCTGGACGATGCGGCCGCGCGGCGGCTGTTCGTCGGCGCGACCCGCGCGACCATGAAGCTCGTGCTGATCGTCTCGGAGCGCACGGCGCATCTGTTGCAGGACCGCCTGCCGCCGACCCGCTGAGGCAGCGGACTGCGGACATTGCGGTCATGGCAGCTCGCCGGCCGACGGTCTGCGCGCAGCATTGCGATAATCGATGAGATTCGAGCTGCACCTTGATCGAGGAAAGCGCCATGATCCTGCCGCCCTGGCATCGCACGAAGATCGTTTGCACCCTGGGTCCTGCGACCGACGCGCCGGGTGTGCTGGGGAAGCTGATAGCGGCGGGGATGGACGTCGCGCGCATCAACATGTCGCACGGAAGCCACGCCGAGCACGTTGCCCGCATCCGGGCCGTGCGCCTGCTCGGACTGCGGATGGAACAACCGGTCGCGGTACTTGCCGATCTGCCGGGGCCCAAGTTCCGGCTCGGCCCGATCGCGAACGGCTCGCGCAGGCTGGAGGAAGGCGCGGCCATCTCGCTGGCGTCCACGGCGGGAGATTCCGAGGCCACGTTGCCCGTGCGCAACCCGGAACTGCTGCATGCGCTGCGCGCGGGCGAAACCGTCTTTCTCGCCGACGGCGCCGTGGAGCTGCGCGTTACCGGCCGCGAAACGGACTCGGTGCAATGTGAAGTCGCGATCGGCGGCACCGTGCGCTCGGGCTCCGGCATCAACGTTCCCGAGTCGCGGCTGGAAGCGCTGATCCCCACCGACGACGATCGCCGCCATCTCGCGTTCGCACTCGCGCAAGATGTCGATTGGGTAGGGGTCTCGTTCGTCCAGAGCGCCGAGGACATTGCACGCGTGCGCGCATGCATCGACACCGAGCATCCGCCGCTGCTCATGGCGAAGATCGAGAAACGGCAAGCGTTGGCGAACCTCGATGCCATCGTGGCGGCCGCCGATGGCGTGATGGTGGCGCGCGGCGACCTGGGCGTGGAGACCGACCTCGCGCACATCGCCATCGTGCAAAAGCGCATCATCGCCGTCGCCAATGCGCAGGCGCGCCCGGTTGTCACCGCCACGCAGATGCTCGAGTCCATGATCGAGCACGAGCACCCCACGCGCGCGGAAGTGGCCGACGTGGCGAATGCCGTGCTCGACGGCACCGACGCCGTCATGCTCTCGGGCGAGACGGCGATCGGCCGGCACCCGGTCGAGGCGGTCGCCATCATGGCACGCGTGTTGCGCGCAACCGAGGCGCAGCACCCGGCCGCCAAGGTCGATCGAAGCGGGCAGATCGGCAATTCGATCGCGCTCGCGGCAGCCGAGCTCGCGGAGCGGATGCAGGCACGCGCCGTGGTCGCAACCGCGCACGAATTCGGAGTCGCGGCGGCGCTTGCAAGCACGCGCCCGCAACTGCCGCTGGTGATCGTCTCGGATACGCAACGTTGCACGCGCGCACTGGCATTGGTCCGCGCTGTGGCGCCGCTGCAAAGCGGCTGCGACCCACGGCCAGATCGCAATCTCACGCAAGCGCGCGACTGGCTCTACGCACGGCGGCTCGCACGCCCTGGCGACAAGGTGGTGCTGCTGTTCGCGTCGAGCAGCGATCAGCGTGACGCCGACACGATCCAGGTCGCCGTACTGGACTGAGACGACCGACAAGGCGCTAGCGCGTCCATCCAAGCCACGGCCCGCCGCGGCCGACCGCGGCTTGCTTGCGCGCAGCGCGTGATACCATCGAATCGCCTTTCCGCTCAGGTATCGATCGATGCCGCACGACCCCCGCCCTCCTGCACCGCACACGCTGCTGGTGCATGCCGATGCCGATATCGATCCGGACAGCTCGATCGCGCCGCCCATCTACCCGAGCGTGACCTATCGCGCGGATAGCGCCGACGAGTTTCGCGCCATGGCGACCGAAGCGCGCTATCCGAGGTTCTACGCGCGCTACGGCTCACCCACCCACGCGCGGGTGGAAAAGCTCGTGAGCGAGCTCGAAGGCGCCGAAGCCGCGCTCGTGTTCTCTTCGGGTATGGCGGCCATTTCCAGTGCCGTGCTCTCGCTGCTCGAGGCGGGGGATCACATCGTCGCGCAGCGCTCGCACTACATGGGTACGACGCAGCTGGTGAGCTCGGTGCTCGCCCGCTTCGGCGTCGAGTCGACGATCGTGGAGCAAACCGATACGGGCGCGTTCGCATCCGCACTGCGTCCCGAAACGCGCCTCGTGCTGCTCGAATCGCCCTCCAACCCGCTGCTGCGGCTCACCGATCTGGCCGGGGTCGCCGCCATCGCGCGCCGGCGCGGCATCCCGACGATCGCGGACAACACGTTCGCGACTCCGATCAATCAAACGCCGCTTGCGCTCGGCGTCGACATGGTCGTGCACAGCGCCACCAAGTTCCTCGGTGGCCATCACGATCTGCTGGCCGGGGTGGTCGCCGGCTCGCGCGCCGCAGTGGAACGCGCCTGGGAGATGTCGATCGTGCTCGGCGGCAATCTCGGCGCCTTCGAAGCCTGGCTGCTGCTGCGGGGCCTGCGCACGCTCGGCATTCGCGTCGAGCGCCAGAACGCGAGCGCGCAGGCCGTTGCCGAATTCCTCGAGCGCCATCCGGCAGTCGCTTCGGTGCACTACCCGGGTCTGCCGAGCCATCCGCAGCATGCGCTCGCCCGCAGCCAGATGCGTGCTTACGGCGGCGTGCTGTCGGTCGTCCTGCGCGAAGGTGCGGCGGCGGCGCAACGGTTCATGCAACACACGAAGCTCTTCGCGCAGGCGGTGAGCCTGGGCGGCATTGAGTCGCTCGCGATGCACGCCGCGACGACCTGGAGCGGCACGCTCAGCGAGGAGCAAGCGCGCCTGTCGGGCGTCGATCCCGGGCTGGTGCGTCTGTCGGTGGGATTGGAGGATGCGTCCGACCTGATCGCGGATCTCGATCAGGCCTTGTCGCAGTAGCGAGCTTTCGCCAACTGCCTGACGGCTTGCTCTGCCTCACTTGGTCCCAATAGCCATGCTTGTCTTCCCTCTCCCTCCGGGCCCTCCGGGAGAGGGATCGAGGGTGAGGGAAAATTAAGCGTCGTGTTCGACTCCCTCACTTGCAGTGCGCGCATCGGCATGCAGGCCGATGCCGTTCGCCCGGCGCGGACCGCCTCGTACAGCTTCGGCGCAGACTCGACCATCTGAGCCCCGGCGGTTGGCGTCGACTCGCTTTGCGGTCGATCCCCACAAGTGGGGCTCCTCGCCCGGGAAGCTCGCGCCGCTATGGTCCGCGAATTCCCGGGCTCACCCCCCAGCCCCTCTCCCGGAGGGAGAGGGGAGCCAACAACCTGCGGCCTATTTCTCCTCGGGGCTCGGCTTGCCGAACTTCTTGCGGGCAGCGTCGTTGACGGTCCAGAAATAGACGTCGCGGCCGTCGACCTTGACGTGCTTCTCCGGCTGCCACTCGCCCATGTCGAAGGCATGCGACACGATGCGCGTGCCGTTCTTCAGCTCGTTCAGCAGCTTCGGGCGCAGCTTCACGTTCAGCCGCGGCAGCAGGTAGAGCGTAATGACAGTCGCATCGCTGAAATCGGCGGTGAACAAGTCGATGTTCTTGAACGTCACTAGATGCGTGACGCCTTCCTTCTTCGCGTTTTCGTTGGCCTCGGCGATGCGCTGCGGATCGATGTCGATGCCGGCGCCGCGCACGCCGAAACGCTTGGCGGCCGTGACGACGATGCGCCCGTCGCCCGAGCCGAGGTCGTACAGCACGTCGCCCTTTTTCACGTTCGCGATCTTCAGCATCTCGTCCACCACCTGCTGCGGTGTCGGCACGAAGATCACGTCCGGCGTGCGGGCAGGAGTCGCAGCCTGCGCCACCTGAAATACCGCATTGGGGACGGTGGCGTCTCGAGCCGCCAGCGGTCCGGCAGCGCACACGATCACGACGGCCAACGACGCAGCCGCGGCTTTGGGTAAGGTCATTGCGATCTCCTGTCGGTAGCGATGGGGCGATGTGGTTCTATGGCAAGCGCAGCACGCCCTGCTGAGCGGCTGCGTATTCTAGCCAGAAGGCAGGCTGGTGGCCGATTCCGCGGGCCGGCTCGCCTCCTCCAGCAGCCAGCTCGTGAAAGCCTGGATCGCCGGGCGCTCGGATTCCGTCGGATCACACACGATGTAATAGTTGTAGTCCGCCTTCACGGTGAGCTCGAAGGGCATCACCAGCCGGCCCGCCGCGAGATCGTTCGTAGCCAACGCGGGCAGGCTCAGGACGACGCCCAGGCCATCGACCGCGGCATCGATCGCAAGATTGGCGTGGCTGAAGTGAACGCCGCGCGAGGTATTGACACGCTTCGCATCGGCCGCCCGCAGCCAGCAATCCCAGTTGAGCCGGCCGCTCGCAAAGTAGCCCGTATCGTCGTGCAGCAGCGTGTAATGGCGCAGCTCGTCCGGTGCGCTCAGCGCGTGTTGCGCATGGAGCACCTGCGGGCTGACCATCGGTGCGACCGTCAGCTCCAGCAGCCGCTCCACCCGCATGCCGGGAAAGTCGCCGTCGCCGAATCGGATCGCCACATCGGCATCGTCGAGCGAAGTGTCGTTGAGGTCCCGGCGCACCGGTAATCCCCGCGACAAGGGCCGCGCCGAGCGCATCCGCGCCGACAGACGCACGTCGATCTGCGGATAGCGGCCGACGAACCGGTGCAGGCGCGGCATGAGCCACTTGCCCGCGAAGGAAGGTGCGGCGCTGACGGTCAGCACGTTGTTGCGCTCCGCCTGGCGCAGCCGCTCGACCCCGTCGACGATGGCTTTGAACCCTTCGTGCAGATAAGGCGCCGCGGCCCGGGCCGCCGGCGTGAGCTCCACCCGCCGGTTGGCGCGCCGGAACAGCCGCACGCCCAGATATTCCTCCAGCGCCTTGAGTTGATGGCTGATGGCCGCCGGCGTGACGTGAAGCTCCTCGGCGGCTTTACGAAAGCTCATGTGCCGGGCGGCGGCTTCGAACGCTCGCAGCGAATTCAACGGGGGTAACGGAGCCGTCAATGCGTCGATCCATTAGGAAAACTAAGCGAAGCGATGATAACAAGTCACCTGTTGCATTGCAACAAGCGCGCTTGAGAGCAGTCCATATAACTGTAGCCAGCAGCGCGAGTTGCCGTAAAGCAGAGGGCAGAACTGCCGTAAAGCAGAAGGGCACCACGATACCGGCTAACGACGGATCACACATTGACAGGATTCCAAGGAGCGAACGATGAACACCGGCAACCGTAAAGCAGCATTCAACTTTGAGCAGAAGGTGGCAGAGCTCAACCTGTCCCCGGCACAACGCACGCAAGCTCTCGACGCGATGCGAGCGGCCGAAGACATGGTGGGGTTCCTCGAGACCGTCGGTACAGCGGTCAAGCGTATCGCCGGAGTGTTTTCGCTCAAGCCCAGCGTGCGGGCGTAATGGGGTCTTGACCCTCTCCTCCTCCCCCTGGAAACCTCCTCCTCCAGGGGCCCTCGAAGCGCGGGATTGCTCCCGCGCTTTTTTTTGTCTGAACCATCCTTTAGCATTGGGCTCTGTCGGGCATCGCCCGAAGCCCGCGCAAGCCCGCGGTAGCCGCCAGGTACCACCTAACCGGGGAGAACAGCAGGCATGGCCGAGATCAATCCATATCAGACGCCGCAGGCGAGTCTCGACGATCCCGGGGCGGCCGAGGGCACTCTGGCCGCCGAACCCCGCCGCGTCGACGCCGGACGCGGACTCGCATGGCTCGCCGAAGGGTGGACCCTGTTCCGCCAGGCGCCTCTGCCCTGGATCGGAATCACCTTGATCGGCATCGTGATCTTCATGGTGCTCGCCTTCGTCCCGATCCTGGGACAACTCGGCTCCTCCCTGCTGTCGATCGTGTTCGGCGGCGGCATCATGCTCGGATGCCGGGCGCTCGACCGGGGCGGAGAATTGACCGTCGGCCACTTGTTCGCCGGCTTCCAGACGCACCTGTCGCCGCTGCTGGTGATCGGTGCGCTCTACCTGGCGGCGGTGTTCGGGCTCGGACTGATATTCGCGCTGGTGGGCGGAGGCGCTGCGTTCTCCACGCTGTGGGGCGGCGCCGACCCCGGCGCGGCAGCGGGCAGTGTCGCTTTGGCGGGGCTCGTCTTCCTGCTGCTGCTGATTCCGCTCGCCATGGCAGTGTGGTTCGCCCCCGCGTTGGCGACTCTCCATAACATGGCGCCGGTGCAGGCAATGAAGTCGAGCTTCACCGGCTGCTTGCGAAATTTGCTGCCGTTTCTGGTCTACGGTGTGCTGCTTCTGATCCTCGCCATCCTGGCGAGCATTCCGTTCGGTCTCGGCTGGCTCGTAGCGCTGCCCATGATCGCCGGTTCGATCTACAGCGGATACAAAGACATATTCCTGCAGCGTTGATTGCCTGGGTCCCGCCATCCGGCCGCAGAATGATTCGCCGGCCGGTTCGTCTCGCCCGCCGCGGGGCGGGCAGGGCATGAGCGGCAGCATGGCGCCCTTGCTCGATACGACCCGTGCGGTGCCCACGCCGGAAGGCATCGAGCTGATGCTGCGGCTCGCCGGACCCGTACCCCGGGCAGTAGCATGGCTGACCGACCTGCTGCTGCGCCTGGGTGTGCTGCTCGCCGCCGGCTGGGTGCTCGGCATGCTGGGCGCATTCGGCTGGGGCGCGATGCTCGTCATTGCATTCCTGCTCGAGTGGCTGGCAATGGCGGCCTTCGAGGTCTGGGCCGATGGCGCCACGCCGGGCAAGCGTGCGCTGGGGCTCATGGTGCTGCACGACGACGGCACGCCGGTCGGTTGGCCGGCGGCCCTGGTGCGAAATCTCCTGCGCGCCGTCGACTTCCTGCCGGCCGCCTATGGGTTCGGGCTCGCCACCATGCTGATCAACCGGGATTTCAAGCGCCTGGGCGATATCGCGGCCGGCACCGTTGTGGTGTATCGAGAACCGAGCGAGCGCACCGCTGCCATCCCGCCGGCAACGCCGGTGCCGGCGGCGCGCTCGCTCAATCTGGAGGAACAACGCGCGGTGATGGACTTCGCCGAGCGCAGCTCGATGCTGACCCCGGAACGGGCGCAGGAGATTGCGGCGCTGACAACGGCCTTGACCGGAGCGGCCGCGGGGCGGGAGCGCGAGCGCCTGCTCGAAATCGCCAACCATCTGAGCGGGCGCCGGGCGTGAACCAGGAGGCGTTCCAGGCGCGGCACGAGGGCGACTGGATCGCCTTCGAGAACTGGCTCAAGACCGTAACGGCCCGGCGTGTGCGCGGCCAGGCCGCGACGGCAAGCCCTGGGGAAGAGACGGTCGCGCACCGCTACCGCGTGCTCTGCCAGCATCTTGCGCTGGCACGCGACCGTCAGTACAGCCCCGGACTGGTAGAGCGGCTGAATGCGCTGGTCATGCGCGGCCACCAAGTGCTCTACGGCGCGCATACGGAAACCGGGCCCGCCGTCGCTCGCTTCTTCGCTGCCGACTTTGCCCGCGCGGTGCGCAAGCAATGGCGTCCGATCGCGCTGGCGGCGGCGCTGTTCTTCGTCCCGCTGTTCGCCGTGGCGGCCGCGATCCAGATCTGGCCGGACCTGATTCACACCCTGCTGCCGCAGAAGCAGATCCTCACCTACCAGGAGATGTACGACCCGGCCAACAAGCGGCCTGGGCAACGCCCCGCGCAGGCCGATACGTTCATGCTCGGACATTACATCTACAACAACATCAAGATCGGATTCCAGACCTTCGCCGGCGGGCTGCTGTTCGGCCTGGGAAGCGCCTTCTATCTCACGACCAACGGGGTTCTTATCGGTGCGACCGCGGGCCATCTCATCCAGATCGGATTCGCCACCTCGTTCCTGGGCTTCGTCGCAGGCCACAGCGCGCTGGAGCTGAGCGGCATCGTGCTCATGGGCGGGGCCGGACTGATGCTGGGAAGCGCCTTGCTGCTGCCCGGTCAGCTCGCGCGCGTGTCGGCGTTGCGCGTGAAAGCACGCGCTGCGGTTCCGCTCGTGTACGGTGCAGGCGCACTCCTTACGCTGGCCGCCTTGGTCGAAGCGTTCTGGTCGCCCGTAGCGCAGTTCCCGCCCGCGCTCAAGTACGCGGTCGGCCTTGCGCTATGGCTGCTGTTGGTGACGTATTTCCTGCTGGCCGGACGGCTGCGTGCAGATTGATCGGATGACGGTGGCGTTGCGGCCGCGCGCGCCCTGGGAAGGCGCGGATCTCGGCGTGGTCATGTTGCGCGCCTGGTGGCGGCCGGTGTACGCGGCGGTGATTGCGATCATGATCCCGGTCGCGCTTGCCGCGCACCTTCTGATCGATGGTCCGCTGTTCGCACTGCTCGCGATTTGGTGGCTGAAGCCGCTGTTCGACCGGGTCGTGCTGCACGTCATGGCGAGGGCCCTGTTCGGCGCCACCCCGAGCCTGCGAGAAACGCTAAGCGGTATTCTCTCCCTCGTGCGCGGCACGGGCCTCTTGGGCGCGCTCACTCTGCGCCGTCTGGAGCCGGCGCGCTCGTTCAATCTTCCGGTGCGCCAGCTGGAGTATCAAACCGGCGCCGGCGCGCGCGAGCGCGAACGGCTGCTCGGCCGGCGCACGGGCGCGCAGACGACGGCGCTGCTCTACTGCTGCATCGCCTTCGAGACGATCGTGGTGATCGCGCTCGCAGCGCTGCTGAACCTACTCAGTCCAGCCGCGATGGATGTGGATGCCGGGCCGGGCGCAATCCTCGCGGCCCTGTTCGGCGCGGGCGATGCGGGATCGTGGCATTGGCTCAACAATCTGCTTTTCATCATTGCGTACTGCGCCGTCGAACCGCTTTACGTCGCTTGCGGGTTCGCGCTCTATCTCAATCGCCGCACCGCGCTGGAGGCCTGGGATCTGGAATTGCGATTCCGCCGCCTGCAGGTCGGGCCGCGGGCCGCGCTCGCCGCCGCGCTCCTCGCCGCGCTCCTCGCCGGCATGAGCGCGATGCTTGCCCCCGAGCCAGCGCAAGCCGCGCAATCGTCGCGCGAGATCATTCAGGAAGTGCTGGCCGCGCCCGAATTCCAGCAGTACCGCACGCAGAAGGTGTGGCAGGCGCGAAACCGCGGCCAGCAGCAATCGGATCGATCGGTCGCCTTCGATTCTACGAGCTGGCTCAATTCGCTCAGCGGAGCCGCAGCGCAGCTGCTGCGCCTGGCCGCGTATGCGGCATTGGCCTACGGCCTCGTGGTCGCGCTTCGCTTCCTGTTCGAGCGCCTGCGCGAGCGGGAAGCGCGCACGGCACCATCTTCGCGCGGGCCGCAGCCACCCGCGATGGTATTCGGTCTCGACGTGCGGCCCGAGGCGCTGCCCGCCAATCTTGCGCAGCTCGCGGCCGAAGCCGCGGCGCTCGATCCCCGGCTCGCGCTGAGCCTGCTCTACCGCGGCGCGCTGGTCACGCTGATCCACCGCGACCGGATGCGCATCGAGCACGGCGACACCGAGGCCGACTGCGTGCGTCGGGTGCAGGCGACCCGGCCGCACGAAATATCGGCGTACTTCGCCCGCCTCGTGGCGGCGTGGTCGCAATGCGCCTATGGCCATCGCCCGCCGCAGCCTACCCAGGTCGTCGAGCTGTGTGCGCAATGGCCGCAGCATTTCAGCGCGGCGGCTTCGTCGTGAAGCGACCCGTGCTTGCCATCCTCGGAGTTGCCGCGCTGGCGGCGCTCGGATGGTGGTGGTTCGTGACGCACTACGAACAAGTAGAGATCAAAGTTCCGCTCGGTGCCTCGGCGGCATCGCGTGCCAACCCGTATCTGGCTGCGATGCGATTCGCCGAACGTCTTGGCTGGAAAGCGAGCCTGGAAGAGCAGCCGGCGCGGATGGGTGAGATGCCGGGGCGCACCAGCATCCTGCTGCCGGCCGGGCGCGCATGGCTCACGCCCACGCGTGCTCGGGCGTTGCTGCACGCAGCCGATAACGGCGCCCATCTCATCGTCGAGCCCGAACCCGAGCGCCAACGCGATCCGCTGCTGGAGGCACTCGAGGTGGGCAGGCGCACGGCGCAACCGAATCGAGGGGACTTCGACGCCCAGTTCCCCGGCGCTGAAGCCCCGCTGCGACTCGGCTCCCTCGGCAATCAGGTGATCGACCCGGGCCGCGCCCATGTCGATATCTCGATCGCCGATGCTCGGGGGCCGCGCATCGTGAGCCTGCGCCGGGGCAGCGGCCGGGTCACCGTCATGACCGGCATGCAGCGCTTCGACAATCGGCACATCGGCAGCCACGACCATGCCGAGCTGCTGCGCCGCGTGCTCGCGCTTGCTCCCGCGGATCGACTGCTCGTGGTGAGAGCGGGCGGCCCGCCGCTGTGGAGCTGGCTCGTCGAGCACGGGTCGCAGGTCATGATCGCTGCCGCGATGCTGCTCGCACTTGCGCTGTGGCGGATCGCGCCTCGCTTCGGCCCCATTGCGCCCAGCCCCGAGCCCGCGCGCCGTCAGCTGTTGGAGCATTTGCGCGCCGCCGGGCGCTTTCGTTGGTCACGCGGCGCACGCCAGGAATTGCTGAGCGCGGCGCGCGAGCAGCTGGAACGACACATCGCATTGGCCGCGCCGCGACTCGCGCATCTGCCACCGTCGCAGCGCTACGTCGAGCTATCGGCCCAGCTCGGCACGGATGCGGAAACGGTGGCGGGCGCTTTCCAGGCCGCACCGCGCAATGCGCGCGAGCTCGTGCACATCACGGCAACCCTTGCTAGTATCCATGCCGGGCTGCGCGGCGCGCGCCGGCGCTTTCGCCCGCAACGAAAACGAACATGAGCTCGACCGTCGCAAAACCCGACCCCGTGCAGCAGGCGATCCAGGCCGTGCGTGTGCTCGAAGCCGAGGTGGCCAAGGCAGTCATCGGCCAGCAGCGCGTCGTGACGCAGGTGCTCGCGGCGCTGCTTGCATCCGGTCACGTGCTGATCGAAGGCGTGCCGGGCCTCGGCAAGACGCTCCTCGTGCAGGCACTCGCGCGCACCTTCGACGGGCGTGCCGCCCGCATCCAGTTCACGCCCGACCTGATGCCTTCGGACGTGACGGGCCATACGCTCTACGACCAGGCCGCGCAGCGCTTCGTCGCCCGGCGCGGTCCGGTCTTCACGCATCTGCTGCTGGCCGATGAAATCAACCGCGCACCCGCGAAGACCCAGGCGGCGCTGCTGGAAGTGATGCAGGAAGCGCAGGTCACGATCGAGGGCGAGGCACATGCGCTGGAGCTGCCGTTCATGGTGCTCGCCACGCAGAACCCGATCGAGCAGGAAGGCACGTATCCGCTGCCGGAGGCGGAGCTCGACCGTTTTCTGCTCAAGATTCGCATGGAGTATCCGACGCCGGCCGAGGAAAGCGAGATGGTCCGGCGCGTCACCCAAGGCCAGGTCGGTGACCGGCTCAACGTGAGCGCGGTGAATACCGTGATCAAACCTGCCGCGGTGGTCACCCTGCAACGCATCGTTGCGGGCATCAGGCTCGACGACCAGGTGCTCGACTACGCCATCCGTATCGTGCGGGCAACACGGACCTGGCACGGCGTGGCCACCGGCGCGGGACCTCGCGGCGGTATCGCGCTCGTGCGAGCGGCGCGCGCGGCGGCGTTGATTGCCGGCCGCGACTACGTCACCCCGGACGACGTGAAGCAGATGGCGCTGCCGGCGCTGCGCCACCGGGTCACCCCCACGCCCGAGCTGCAGATCGAGGGCCAGGACTCGGACGCGCTGCTCGCCGCGTTGCTGGAGAAGATCGAAGCGCCTCGGATGTGATGGAAGATCGAAGCGCCTCGGATGTGATGGAAGATCGAAGCGCCCGGGATACGATGAGCCCGATCACGCTGGCAGAGTACTTCATGGGTCGCGATGCCGAGCACGGCTCGGAGCTCACCGAGCAATTGATGCGCAATGCCGACGCGATGGTTACGCGCGCCAACATGCTGCTGGAGCGCGCCTGCGTCGCCTGCGCCGTGAATTCGGGCTGGCGGCCGCGTGCGGTGAACACGCAAGTCCCCAACGCTTCGCCGCGCAGCCGGCACCTGACCTGCGAGGCGATCGACCTGGCCGATCCCGACGACCGGCTGGATGCCTGGTGCATGCGCAATCTCGAGGTGCTGGAGGCGATCGGATTGTGGCTCGAGCATCCGGACGCGACGCCCGGCTGGTGCCACGTGCAGATCGTTCCGCCGCGTTCGGGCCGGCGCGTGTTCGAGCCATGACGCCGGTTTGCGAACCGCTGGCCGGCGAAGTCTTGCGCTTCTGGTTCGGCGATGCCGTGAGCGGCGTCGAACTCGCCCGTGCACGCGCGAAGGTCTGGTTCAGCGCCGATCCGGCGTTCGACGCGGAGCTCACGCGCCGTTTCGGCGGCTTGCCCGTGCGGGCCCGCGCGGGCGAGCTCGATGCTTGGGCGGGTGCGCCTGAATCGGCGCTCGCCCGCATCCTCGTGCTGGATCAGTTTCCGCGCAATCTCTTCCGCGGAACGCGCGATGCATTCGCGTTCGATGCACTGGCAGCGGCCGCGGCAACCGAAGCGGTCGGCCGCGGCTTCGATACGCAGCTTCACCCGCTCATGGCGAGCTTCGTGTACCTGCCGTTCGAGCACGCCGAGAGCTCGCAGCTGCAAGCGCGCGCGGTGGCGTGTTTCGAAGCGCTGCAGGCGCGCGCACCGCAAGGGCTGGAGACGATGTTCGCGGGCTTCACGGACTATGCGCACCGTCATCGCGTGCTGATCGAGCGCTTCGGCCGCTTTCCACATCGCAACGCCATTCTCGGCCGCTGTTCGACCCCGGAAGAGATCGCGCATCTCGAAAGCGGCGCCGAGCGCTTCGGCGTTCCGGCCGGATAACCCGGCCGCTGCGGTCAAGTTAGCCCGGATATTTCACCAGGCCGGCCCGAATTGGAACCAATGCTTTGAGTAATGAGGTGATTGAGCGAGTAGCCGCTAAGTACGATTTGACCGTCAGCCTGCACGGGCGCTGGCGGCCGATTTGCGGCCATTTTGGGCATGTCCGTCTTGCCAATAGTCTGGCTATTGGCTGCGACGGCCGAGCCCAAACTGGCTCGCAAATCGACTCGCCATCATCCCGTGCCCCGATGAAATATCCGGGCTAGGACGAACGGCGTGTTGCTGCCATCCCGGCTTGCGTTGCAGCTTGGCATCGTGTGGCTTCTTGCCGGCATCGCTGTCGCGCTGATCGGCGCACTGGACCCCTGGATCTATGCCGGCGCATTGCTCGTCGCGGCGATGGCGGCCGACGGCGTGCGGCTGCTGCGTAGCCCGCGGCCCGTCGCCGAACGTCAGGTCGCGGCCGCATTGGCCGTCGGCCGCTGGCACGACGTGACGCTCAAGCTCACGAGCGCGTGCGAGCGTGCGCTGCGCGCCGAAATCCGCGATCACGTCCCGGCGCGTTTTCAGACCCGCGCGCTTCCCTTGCATCTGCTGCTGCCCGCGCGCGGCTGGGTGCAAAGCGCGTATGCGATCCGCCCGACCACCCGCGGCTCGTTCCGGTTCGAGCCGATCGCGCTGCGGCTGCGCACCCGGCTCGGGCTGATGGAACGGCAGCTGCGCTTGGGCGACCCGCAGCCGGTGCGGGTATACCCCGATTTCGGTGCGCTCTCGGGCTATGCGCTGCTCGCGACCGATCACCGGCTCTCTCAGATGGGCATCCTGCAGCGGCGCCGGCGCGGCGAGGGCATGGATTTCCAGCAGCTGCGCGAATATCGCCGCGGCGACAGCCTGCGACGCATCGACTGGAAGGCAGCCGCGCGCATGCACCGGCTGATCTCGCGCGAATACCAGGACGAGCGCGATCAAGCGATCGTCATCGTGCTCGATTGCGGCCGGCGCATGGGCGCAGTCGATGGCGAGATGTCGCATTTCGACGCGGCGTTGAACGCCGCGCTCCTGCTCGCGCACGTCGGCCTGCACCATGGCGACGCGGTCGGCGTGCTGACCATGGCCGGCGAGAGCCGCTTCATCGCCCCGCGCAAGGCGCGCTCGACCACGACGCTGATGCTGAACCTGCTCTACGACCTGCAGCCGACGCTGCACACCTCCGACTACTACGCCGCGGCGCTCGATCTCATGCGCCGGGTGCAGCGGCGCGCGCTGGTGGTCGTCGTGTCCAACCTGCGCGATGAGGACGACGACACGCTGATGCCCGCGCTGGGCTTGCTGCGCCGGCGTCACCTGGTGCTGTTCGCAAGCCTGCGCGAGACGGTGCTCGGCAGCACCTTGTCCGCTCCCGTGCGCGACCTCGACGGCGCCCTGACCCACGCCGCAACGGCCGACTACCTGCAGGCGCGCCAGGCGTCGTTCAATCGGCTGGAGCGCGCCGGCGCCATGCTCATCGACGTCGAGCCGCAGGAGCTGCCGCTCGCGCTGGTGAATCGCTATCTGGATGTGAAGCGACGCGGAGTGCTCTAAACGACGTCCTTCCCGCGCAAGCGGGAATCCAGGGCAGGAATGGACTTCGCCTGGACCCCCGTTTTCACGGGGGTGACGACTTCGTCGCATTGCCGATGTGCCAACTCCGTCTATTCAGCCAGACGCGTCCGACTGCGCGCAGCGCTGCACGAGCTGCAGAAACGGCGCGGCCTTGTCGAGCGTCTCCTGGTACTCGTCTGCGCCCACCGAGTCGGCGACGATGCCGCCGCCCGCCCAGAAGCGCGCGTAACCGGAACGGTAGACGAGCGTGCGGATCGCGATGTTGCTGTCCATCGCACCGTCGTAGCCGATGTAACCGATCGAACCGCAGTACACGCCGCGCCGATGCGGTTCGAGCTCTTCGATGATCTGCATCGCCCGCACTTTGGGCGCCCCGGTGATGGAGCCGCCGGGGAAGCAGCCGCGCAGCAGGTCGAGCGCATCGCGTCCGGGCGCGAGCTCGCCCGTCACCGTGCTCACCAAGTGGTGAACGCTGGCGAAGCTTTCCACTTCGAACAGCCGCGGCACGCGCACCGAGCCCGGCCGGCAGGACTTGGCGAGGTCGTTGCGCAGCAGATCGACGATCATCACGTTCTCGGCACGGTCCTTGGCGCTTTCGTGCAGTTCCTGCGCGCGCTCGGCATCCAGGCGCGGATGGCCGGCACGCGGGCGCGTGCCCTTGATGGGGCGCGTTTCGACCTGTCCATCGCGCAGGTGCAGAAACCGTTCGGGCGACGCGCTCAGCACCTGCGCGAACGGGAGGTTGAGATAGGCTGAATACGGCGCCGGATTGAGCACCCGCAATGCCTGGTACGCGGTCCACGGATCGCCGCTCGCTCGCACCTCGAAGCGCTGCGCGAGATTGACCTGGTAGCAGTCGCCTTCGTCGATGTAGCGCGCGATGCGCTCGAATGCGGCCAGGTATTGGCTGCGCGTCATGTTCGAGCGGATCGACGACAGGGTGCGAAAGGGCACGCGCAAACGTTCCGCAGCCGGGCGGCTGAAGCGCTCCTCCAGCGCCGGCCACCGTTGCTCGGTTTCCGGGACACGACCCGCACTGGCGAGCCACGCCTGGCCCTGTTGATGATCGATCACCACGGCCCAGTCATAGAGGCCGACGGCAAGCTCCGGCAGTTGCTCGTCGTCTGCGGCGAGGTAAGGCAGACGCTCCAGCCGCCGGCCGAGGTCGTAGCCGAAGTAGCCGATCGCGCCCCCCGCGAACGGCGCGGGCGAGGCGGCCGCGGCTGCGGGCTGCAGCAGCTCACGCAGCAGCCCGAACGGGTCGTCCGGGGATATGCGCCCCCCCGTATGCGTCCGGACTTCGCTCATACCGGCGCGGGTCACGATTGTCGCCCACGGCTCGGCCGCGATGATGTCGTAGCGCGATTGCCCCGGATCGTGCCGGCCGCCGTCGAGCAGCACAGCCCACGGCAGGTCCGCCACCGACTCGAATATCCGCCCCGGGTCGGCGCAATAAGGCAGCGGCGAGATCCGCGTCATACTCGATCCTTCGAATGCCTTCCCGCGGTTGCGGCAGCGCATGGTTCGCGAACGGCAAACAGGCGCACAATAGCACCCGATGCGGGGTGAATGGTCATGGTGAGACTGCTCGCGGGATTGCTCCTTGCCTTCGTGGTCGGTGCCGCGCATGCGGCCGGCCCGGTCGTGGTGCTCGAGATCCAGGGCGCCATCGGTCCGGCCAGCGCGGATTACCTGGAGCGCTCGCTCGCCTCGGCCGTCGAACGCGAGGCTTCGCTGATCGTGATCGAGATCGACACGCCCGGCGGCCTCGATACCTCGATGCGCCACATGATCAAGAACATCCTCGCCTCGCCCATTCCGGTGGCGATGTACGTGGCGCCGAGCGGCGCGCGCGCCGCCAGCGCCGGAGTGTACATGCTGTACGCGAGCCATATCGCCGCCATGGCGCCGGGGACCAACCTGGGCGCCGCGACCCCGGTCGAGATCGGCATGACGCCGCGTCCTTCTCAACCTGCCGACGAGCCCCGCAAGGGCGATGGCAAAGCCGACGAATCGGACGGCAAGGACTCGGGCAAAGCCGACGAATCGAACGCCAAGGGATCGCGCAAAGCCATACCCCGCAACGAGGACTCGATGCGCGCGAAGCAGGTGAACGACGCGGCCGCCTATTTGCGCGGGCTGGCGCAGATGCGCGGGCGCAACGCCGAGTGGGCCGAGCGCGCCGTGCGCGAGTCGGTGAGCCTGTCGGCGGAGGAGGCCGTGCGCGAGGACGTCGTGGACCTGATGGCGCGGGACCGCACCGAGCTCATCGCGCAGCTCGACGGGCGCAGCGTGAGCGTCGCCGGCACCGAGCGCACGCTGCAAACCAAGGATGCCGCAGTCGTGGAGCTCAAATCGGACTGGCGCACGCGGCTACTCGCGATCATCACCAATCCGACGGTCGCGATGATTCTCATGTTGATCGGCGTGTACGGGATCCTGTTCGAGTTCTACAGTCCGGGCTTCGTCGCCCCCGGCGTCATAGGCGCGATCTCGCTGCTCACGGGGCTGCTGGCGCTGCACCTGCTGCCGATCGACTATGCCGGCCTTGCCCTGATGCTGCTGGGCATCGGCTTCATGGTGGCCGAGGCGTTCCTGCCCTCCTTCGGCATTCTCGGCATCGGCGGCGTGGTCGCCTTCGTCTTCGGCGGCATTCTGCTGATCGACACCGATGCACCCGGCTTCGGCTTGCCGATCGCGGCCGTAATCGGGGCGGCGGCGGGCAGCTTCGCCATCATCGCAGCCATCGGCATGCTGGCCGCGCGGGCGCGCACGCGCCCCGTGGTGAGCGGCCGCGAGCACATGCTCGGTGCCATCGGGGTGGTGCTCGATACCGGCACCGCGCAGACCTTTGCGCGCGTGCAGGGCGAGATGTGGCAGGTGCAATCGTCCGCGCCGCTCGCAGCGGGGGAGCGGGTACGTGTCACCGACATCGACGGCCTGACCTTGACCGTCGTGCCGGATCAACCGGGAGCGAGGAGAGCATGAGCATGGAATGGGGATTCGCGGGCTTGTTGCTGGTCGTCCTGGGCCTCATCGCCGCCTCGTTTCGCATCCTGCGCGAGTATCAACGGGGCGTCGTGTTCATGCTGGGGCGCTTCTACAAAGTGAAGGGGCCGGGGCTCATCCTGGTGGTACCGGGGATCCAGCAGATGGTGCGGGTGGACCTCCGCACCATCGTCCTGGATATCCCGACCCAGGACGTGATCTCGCGCGACAACGTCTCGGTCAAGGTCAACGCGGTTCTCTACTTTCGCATCGTCGACGCGCAGCGCGCCATCATCCAGGTGGAAAACGTCATGGATGCGACCAGCCAGCTCGCACAGACCACGCTGCGGGCGATTCTGGGCAAACACGAGCTGGACGAGATGCTGGCCGAGCGCGATAAGTTGAACATCGACATCCAGCAGGTGCTCGATGCGCAAACCGATGCCTGGGGCGTGAAGGTCGCCAATGTCGAGATCAAGCACGTCGATCTGAATGAATCGATGGTGCGCGCGATTGCCCGCCAGGCGGAAGCCGAGCGCGAGCGGCGCGCCAAGATCATCCATGCGCAGGGCGAGCAGCAGGCGGCGGAGAAGCTGCTGGAAGCGGCGCAGATGCTCGCGCGCCAGCCCCAGGCGATGCAGCTGCGCTATCTGCAGACGCTTACGCAGATTGCCAACGAGCGCACGTCCACCATAGTGATTCCGCTGCCGATGGAGGGGCTCGCGTCGATGTTCAGCCGCGGCGATGCACGGCCCTGATCGGGCGCGGCACCGTCGTCCGGCACACGGGCAGATTTCGCGCCTGCGAACCACCCCGTCCGCGACACATTGTCGCGTCCCGCCGCTCCTTGTCAGGAGGGGAACGGCTAATACACGACCACGGCGCGGATCGATTCGCCCGCGTGCATCAGGTCGAACCCCTTGTTGATCTCGGCCAGCGGGAGCGTGTGCGTGATCATGGGGTCGATCTCGATCCTGCCGTCCATGTACCAGTCGACGATGCGGGGAACGTCGGTGCGCCCGCGCGCGCCGCCGAACGCGGAACCCTTCCATACGCGTCCGGTGACGAGCTGGAACGGGCGCGTGCGGATCTCCTGGCCGGCACCCGCGACGCCGATGATGACCGATACGCCCCAGCCCTTGTGGCAGCATTCCAGCGCCTGGCGCATGACATCGACATTGCCGATGCACTCGAAGCTGTAGTCCGCGCCGCCCTTGGTCAAGTTGACCAGATACGGCACCAGGTCGCCGCCGGCTTCCTTCGGGTTGACGAAGTGCGTCATGCCGAAGCGCTCGGCCAGCTCGCGCTTGCACGCATTCAGGTCGACGCCGACGATCATGTTGGCGCCCGCCAGGCGCGCACCCTGGATCACGTTGAGCCCGATGCCGCCCAGGCCGAACACGACCACGTTCGCGCCCGGCTCCACCTTGGCGGTATTGATCACCGCACCGATCCCGGTGGTGACGCCGCAGCCGATGTAGCAGACCTTGTCGAACGGCGCGTCCGCGCGGATCTTCGCCAGCGCGATCTCCGGCAGCACGGTGAAGTTGGAGAAGGTCGAGGTGCCCATGTAGTGCAGCACGCGCTCGCCGTTCAAGCGGAAGCGGCTGGTGCCGTCGGGCATCAAACCCTGGCCTTGCGTAACCCGGATCGCCTGGCACAGATTGGTCTTCTGCGACAGGCAGTACTCGCACTGGCGGCATTCGGGCGTATAGAGCGGGATCACATGATCGCCCTTGGCGAGCGAAGTAACGCCCGCACCGACCTCGACCACCACGCCCGCGCCTTCATGACCAAGGATCGCGGGAAACAGTCCCTCGGGATCGGCCCCCGAGAGCGTGAACTCGTCGGTGTGGCAGATGCCGGTCGCCTTGATCTCGACCAGCACCTCGCCCGTCTTCGGGCCTTCGAGCTCGACCGTTTCGATGGTGAGCGGCGCGCCCGCCTTGTGTGCAACCGCCGCGCGGGTTTTCATGGTCCGACTCCTTTGGGCTAGCATCGAGAGCAGCGACAAATTTTAGCCCGGATATTTCACCAGGTCGGCCCGAATCAAAGTCGATTGTTGAGATACAACGCTTGTGACTACGAATCATGGATGGGCAGTTCGTGACCGTCGGCCTGCACGGGCGCTGGCGGCCCGATGAAATATCCGTGCTAACAACAATGTCCGAGCTATCCCCCGCGGCTGCACTCGCGCTCGTCCGCGGCCGCTTCGCGCCTTCTCCGACCGGCCCGCTGCACTTCGGCTCGCTGGTCGCGGCCGTGGCGAGCTATCTCGATGCCCGCAGCCGCGGCGGCGAGTGGCTGGTGCGCATCGAAGATCTCGATCCGCCGCGCGAGATACGCGGGGCGGCCGACGACATCCTGCGCACGCTGGAAGCGTTCGGCCTGCAATGGGATGGCCCGGTGCGCTACCAGAGCCGCCGCACGCACTTGTACGCGGCCGCCCTGAGCCGGCTGAGCGAGCACGCCATGGCGTATCCGTGCGCATGCACGCGGCGCGAGATCGCCGCTGCCGCCCGCATCGGTGTCGACGGTCCGGTCTATCCGGGCTCATGCCGCGAAGGCTTGCCGGCGGGACGCTCCCCGCGCGCCTGGCGCCTGCGCGTGCCCGCCGGCCCGATCGCGCTCGACGACGAATGCTTCGGCGTCATTGCGCAGGATGTCGCCCGCGCGGTGGGCGATTTCGTTCTACGCCGCGCCGACGGCTGGTTTGCCTATCAGCTGGCGGTCGTCGTGGACGATGCCGACCAGGCAATCACGCGCGTGGTGCGCGGTGCGGATCTCATCGATTCGAGCCAGCGCCAGATCCTGCTGCAGCGCTTGCTCGATCTGCCGACGCCCGGCTACTTGCACGTTCCCGCGGCGGTGGACGCGCGCGGCGACAAGCTCTCGAAGCAGACGCGGGCGCGGCCACTGGAGCCTTCGAAGGCTTCCGGCGCGTTGTTCGCGGCGCTCGGATTTCTGCGCCAGGCGCCACCGGCGGAATTGGCGCATGCATCGGCCGACGTCATGCTGCAATGGGCGCAGTGTCATTGGCGCCCGGACGCGATCCCGCCCGTGCGCAGCCTGCCGGCGCCGGCGGAGTGGTATCGGTAACTGGCACTTATCACCCAAAATTCGCACAATCCAGGAATTTCACGCGATGGCGTGGAGCCGAGGATCGCCCGGAGACGGCGACGCCGTGCGCAAAGCCGCCTGTCAGCCAATTTCGGGATGGTCGATAGCCATCGCAGGGACGGGCTCACCACTGGAAGTTGTCGGTAGTCCGGGTCGGGAACCCCGCCTCGCGCCACGCCTCGATGCCGCCGCGGTACCAATAGACGTTGCTGTAGCCCGCGCGCGTAGCCCGCAGCGCGGCGTTATACGAAAGCCAGCAACGCGAGCCCGAGCAGAAGAAGACGATCTCGCGCGCCTTGTCGTGACCGGAGAGCCGCGCCAGCACGTCGAGGAAGCGCTGCTCCTCGGTTGCATCGAAATCGCCCAGGCCGCCATTGTGCAGCCACAGTGCTCCGGGCAGGCTGCGATGCGCCGGGCCGCTCAGAACATCGATCAGAAAGGGACGCGGGTCGCGCGCCAGCATCTCCTTCAGCTCGGCTGTGCCCACGACACGTGCGCCGGGCAACGTATCCGGCGTCGGCCCGTGGTAGTCCTTGGCGCGATAGCCCGGCGGCGGCTCGATACCCCAGCTGCGGTCTTCGTCGGCATACGTCTCGGCCGCCCCGGCCGCCCCGGCCGCAACCGCCAGCACGCACGCAGCCATGGCAAGCCATACGATCGCCGCTCGCATCCCGTACCTCCCCCTTCGTACTATGGGCGCGGCAAGGCCAGGATCGCTTCCAGCCCGCCTTCCGGGTGGTTGCGTATGCTCACCTGCCCCCGATGCAGCTGAGCGACGTTGCGCGCAATCGCAAGGCCCAGCCCGGTGCCGCCGGTATCGCGGCTGCGCGAGCTCTCCAGCCGGTAGAACGGCTCGAACACCTTCTCCAGCTCCGCCTCCGGCATGCCGTGGCCGAAGTCACGCACCTTGATGACCACCTTCTGTTCGTCGTCCTGCACCAGGATCTGCGCCTTGCCGCCGTACTTGCAGGCATTGTCGATGATGTTGGCCAGGCAATGCTTGAGCGCCTGGGTCTGCGCGGGGAAGGGCGCCCGCGCCGCCCCCTTGGTCACCACCTCGTGGCCCGCCTCGCGATAATCCTCGCACACGCTTTCGATCAGCGCATTGATGTCGGTCGGTTGCGGCGGCTCGGTGCTATCGAGACCGCGAATGAACTCGAGCGCCGAGCGCACCATCTTCTCCAGATCGGACATGTCTCGCAGCAGCGACTCGCGCAGCGGCGAATCCTCGATCAGCTCGGCGCGCAGGCGCATGCGCGTGATCGGCGTCTTCAGATCGTGCGAGATCGCGGTCAGCGCCGTAACGCGGCTCTTGAGATAGCGCGACAGGCGCTCCTGCATGCTGTTGAACGCCATGGCCGCCCGGCGCAGCTCCGAGGCGCCATGCTCGGGCAGCGGCGCCGCGTCGAGATCGTTGCCGAGCCGCTCGGCCGCATCGGCAAGCTCGCTCAAGGGGCGCGTCACCCACTCCACGGCCATCGCGACCAGCACGATGGTCACGGCACTCAGCACGAAGAACTGCCATAGCAGCGACGAAACCGAGTACAAGAGCGCGTGCGGCACCTCGACATAGAGCAGCACGGGCGTGCCGTCTCCCAGGTTGGAACGCACGCTCACGCCCCAACCCGACTGGGCTTCGAGCTGGCGGCCTTGCGCCAGCGGCGTGCTGGTCTCGGGCGAGTAGCGCAATCGCGTCTCGCCCATGCGGATCTCGACCGCGCGCGGGGGTTTCAACCGCTCGCGGAACGCCTCGGCCATCTCCTCCGGGATCGAGCCCTGGCGAGTCTCCTTGCCGATGCTCTGTTCCGGCATGCCGTCCTCGCGCGGCAGTGCCAAGGGACCCAGGCGGACGACCGGGTAGCGCAAGGCGGCGACCGCGCGCTCGCGATCGGGCGCCTGCAACCCATCGAGCATGCGCACCAGGTCGGCCAGGCGCACGGCGTTGCGGCGGGCCACCACCCGTTCGATCGATGCCTTGCGATCGTAGTAGGCGATCAGCGATGCCGCCACCTGCGCCGCGATGAGGCCGCCGATCAGCAGCAGCAGCAGGCGCCCCTTGAGCGAATGCGGCACGGGGATGCGCATCATTCCAGCACCACCGCCGAGGCGAGCACGTAGCCTTCGCCGCGCACCGTTTTGATGATGCGCGGCTCGCGCGCGTCTTCTTCCAGCCGCTGCCGCACCCGGCTCACCAGCACGTCGATGCTGCGATCGAGCGCCTCGGCGCCCTGCCCCTGCGTGAGCTCCATCAGCTGGTCGCGATTGAGCACCCGGTTCGGCCGCTCCAGGAAGACCTTCAGCAGGCGGAATTCGGCGCCGCTCAAAGCCACCACGACGCCTTTCGGCGACACCAGGTTGCGGGTGGTGAGATCGAGCTTCCAGTCGGCGAAGCGCATGCGCTGCATATGCTCGCCCACCCGAAGCTGCACCACACCGCGTGCGCGGCGCAGGATCACCTTGATGCGCGCGAGCAGCTCGCGCGGATTGAACGGCTTGGAAAGGTAGTCGTCGGCGCCCATCTCCAGGCCGATGATGCGATCGGTATCCTCGCCGCGCGCGGTCAGCATGATGACCGGCACATCGGAGCGCGCGCGCAGGTCGCGGCACAAGGTGAGGCCGTCGGGCCCGGGCAGCATGAGATCGAGCACGATGAGATCGACCGGCGACTGGTCCAGCATGCCGAACATGCTCTTGCCGTCGGCCACGGCCACACAGCGATAGCCGTTGCGCTCCAGGTAGTCGTGCAGGAGAGTGCGAATCTCTGCGTCGTCATCGACGATCAGGACACAGTCGGGGCGCGGTTCCATAGCGGTCAAAGCTTACCGCAGTCGATGTCGCGGGTGTGCGCCTGTAACGCACTGTTTCCGCCAGCTCGTTCCTGAATTCGGGCGGCCGCCTCCGCACCGGGCAATGCCCGCTTGCTGCTCCGAAACAATGCGCACACATTAGACTGGTTTAATGACGTACGCGAGTGCGCCAGGGATACGATGCGAAAGCCACCGCCCAAACGTTGGGTGCTGATCATCGCCGGCTGCGCGATCGCGGCCATCGTGGTCGAGCGCTCGCTCGTACTCTACGAGTCCAAATACCGGCAAGTGACGGCGGCCGAAGCTGCAGCCCGGCGCTGCGCTTCGGCGCCTGCGCCCGTGCCACCGTTCGACGAGGACCCGGCGCCGTTGGTCGCGCAGCCGGGGGGTATCGACCCGCTCGGCCTGAGCAGCGCGATCCGCCGCGCCCTCGAAGATTGCCCCTGACGCGGCTAGCGTACACTTCCGTCACGCATCCGACCAAGGAGAGTCCTGCGATGGCGAGCGCCCCCGTGCAATTGGGCATCATCGGGCTCGGGCGCTGGGCCAAGGTGCTGACGCGCGCCGCCCGGCAATCCGACAAGTTTAAGATCGTTGCGGGATACACCCGCTCGCCGGACAGGCGCGAAGCGTTCGCGCAGGAATTCGGTGTCCCTGCCGTTCCCGACCTGCAGACGATGCTGGCCAACCCCGACATCAAGGGAGTGATCCTCACCGTACCGAACGAGCAGCACCTGCCCATTGCCGAGCAGGCCGCCCAGGCGGGCAAGCATGTCTATACCGAGAAGCCCATCGCCGATTCGCTGGTCGACGGCATCAAGCTCGCCGCGCTCGGCCAGCGCTACGGCGTCCAGATCGTGGTCGGGCATTCGGCGCGGTTGCTTGCGGGTACGCGCCTCATGAAAAAAGCGATCGACAGCGGCGAGCTGGGGCGCGTCGTGTTCATGGAAGGCAACTTCTCCAACGAGCGCGCGCTCGAGCTCACACCGCAGACCTGGCGCTGGTACAAGGCGAAAGCGCCGGGCGGACCGCTGTCGCAGCTCGCCGTGCACATCTTCGATTCGCTGCACTGCCTGGGCGGACCGATCGAGGCGGTCTCTTCGCATGCCTCCAAGCTCTCGCCGGTCGGCGCCGAGGTCGACGACCAATCGATGAGCGTGCTCAAGTTCGCCGACGGCAAGCTCGGTTACGTCGGCACCTCCTGGACTTCGCCCGGCACCTATTGCATCCGCGTCTTCGGCCAGAAGGGACTCATGCACTACGAAGTCGACTTCGGCGCCTGGGACACGCCGGGCCGCCTGCACGAAACATCGACGCTCTACATCCAGCGCGGCAAGGATTGCTACGGCAAGCGCGAGGTGCTGACGCTGCCGGCGAGCGACATGTTCGCCGACGAGCTCGAGATGTTCGCCGCGGCCGCGACCGGCGGCCAGGCGCCCGAGCTTTCCGCCTACAACGGCGTTGTGGCGGTGGCCGTGGTGAACGCGGCGCTGCGCTCCATCGACAACAACGGTTGCCTGGTGAAGCTTGCCGACGTGATCGGCGAAGCCGAGCGCCAGGCCGGCGCCACGGCGAAGCCCGACTGAACTACGAAGCCCGACTGAACT
>WHTS01000067.1 GCA_009377585.1 Betaproteobacteria bacterium | reverse complement strand
CTGCTATGCGCGGTCGCGACCGCCGTTAGAACTGCGAAGGCGCGCTCCACGCTTTGCGTGCCTGACGGAGTCTTGCCACTATGGCTGGCGCTGCTTGGAATACTCATAATCTATATGAATATGCCTGTACATAGTATGCACAATTGACTACCGCGGGTTCCATAGCGTAAAACCGAAATCATCAGGCACATATTGACATCATCGTGCACATTATGCACCAATGATCATAATACGTCTTTTCGCGGGGATTGGAGTGCGTGACTTGCAGCCGTGTCCGGAAGGTACAGGGATGCTGCCGCGAGCAGCCGGCGTTGCCGGCTGCCAGGAGTTGCGGATCCCAATCTCGATCACTCTCAGTGGATATCTCTCGGCCATGGTGGGGCACGATCTCTCGTTCGGCTCACCAACGTCTGTTTACAAGGTAGCTAAGGACTTTCCACGCCTGAAGATCATTGTTTCGCACGCGGCATGGCCGAACATCATGCCGATGATGGAAGTGGCGTTCATCAAGGACAACGTCTACGTCTCGCCGGACCTCTACATGAACAGCGTCAACACCCCGGGCGCCCACGAGTACATCAAAGCCGCGCACCTGTTTCTCGGTGATCGGCTGCTCTACGGCACGGCTTATCCGAGCCGACCGCTGAAGGAAAGCCTCGAAGGGTTCCTGCAGTGGGACCTCTCGCCCGAGCTCAGGGACAAGGTCCTGTACAGGAACGCGGCGCGCGCGCTCGGCATGGAATGAGGCATCGTGACCCTGCTCCACACCGTCGCTAAACATGCGCGCTCGCGCGGCAAATACAGGGACCTACCCAGGAGGCAATTCTTATGATCATCGACGTGCGCTGCCGGCCACCGCTCGAGGAGTTCCTGCAGTACTTCGACATACCTAGGATCACGTGGCACGGCCGCCGCACCGGAGCCGAGGAAGTTTCGCGCGCCTTCTGCGAAGGATCGATGGATCTCTATTTCGAGGAGATGGCGGCAGCCGGAATCGATGTGGCCGTGGTCCAGGGGCGCAACAGCCCCGAAGTTTTCATGGGCAAGAAATTCAACGCGGCGTTCATACGGAACGAGCGCATCGCCGAGCTCCAGGACCGATACCCGAACCGCATCATCGGGCTGGGCGGCATCGATCCGTCCAACACCGCGCACGACGCCGTGAAGGAGACCGCGCGCTGCGTGCGCGAGCTCGGGTTGAAGGGCATATTCGTCGAGCCGGGCAGGGCGCTGCAATCCAGTCCCGACGATCCGCGCATGTACCCGATCTACGAGAAATGCATCGAGCTCGACGTGCCGGTCAACCTGATGAGCGGCCCTTACGCCGGGCCGGACATCGAAGTTTCGAATCCGCTCTACGTTGACCGCGTCGCCACCCGTTATCCCGACCTGAAAGTCCTCCTCGGGCACGGCGGATATCCGTACATACAGGAGGTGCTGGGCGTCGCGTTCAAGCACACCAATGTGTACGTCTCGCCCGACATGTATATCTTTGCGCCGGGCGGGAGGGCATACGTAGAGGCGGCAAACGGCACGTTGAAGGAGCAGATCGTATATGGCTCGGCGTACCCTCTGAGGCCGCTCGTGCAGACGATCGCCGACAACAGGAACCTGGGATTCGAGGCGGATGTGCTGCCTGAGTATTTTTCCGGGAACGCGAAGCGGATCTTCAAGCTGTAGCACTGGTTTCGATGAAAAGGGTAAAGGAGGCAACATGAGTATCGTTCGGACAGTCATTGCGATCGTGCTCGCATGCGCAGCGGTGGGCGCGTCGTCGCAGCCGTACCCCAGCAAGCCCATACGGGTCATCGTTCCATGGCCGCCCGGCGGCGGCACGGACATTCTCGCGCGCGCAATAGGTCAGAAGCTCACCGCAGCTCTGGGACAGCAGGTCATCATCGAGAATCGGCCCGGGGCATCAGGGAACATCGGTGCGCAGCTCGCGGCACAGTCCGCGCCGGACGGATACACGCTGCTTCTCGCGACGATCACGCTAGCGACAAGTCCGAGCCTGTACAAGTCACTGGGCTACGACCCGATACGCGATCTCGAGCCGGTCACCCTCATCGCGGCCGTACCACATCTGCTGGTGGTGCATCCATCATTGCCGGCGAAGAACGTCAAAGAGCTGATCGCGCTCGCAAGAGCGCGCCCCGGAGAGCTCAACTACGCCTCGGCGGGAAACGGAAGCCCGTTTCATCTTGCAGCCGAGCTTTTCAACCTGCTTGCCGGCGTCAAGATGAACAACGTGTCGTACAAGGGCGGCGGTCCGGCTGTTACCGACGTGATAGCTGGGCAGGTGCAGCTCACCTTTGCGAATCTGGTCGCTGTGCTGCCGCATGCCCAGTCGGGCAGGCTGCGGGCGCTGGGCCTCACCAGTTCGACGCGCTCGGCCGCGGCGCGGAATATTCCCACCATCGCGGAGGGCGGTCTCGAGGGTTATGACTTTGCGTCATGGTTTGGCATGTTGGTGCCCGCAGGCACGTCGACGAGCATCGTGCAGCAGCTCAACAAGGAAATTGTCGGCGTCCTCAAATCGCCTGAACTGAAAGAACGCCTGACGCACGATGGCGCCGAGATCATGGCGGGTACTCCGCAGGCGTTCAGCGCATACCTGAAGGCCGAGACAGCGAAGTGGGCAAAGGTAATCAGGGAAGCAGGCATACGCGTGCAGTGACCAACGCAGCGTATCGACGTCGAGTATCTGCTGGGCCACGCTAGACTGAGCGCCGAAGGCATGCCGCATCTGGAGCAAAAGCTATGCCGCAACCTCGCCGTGTGCTGCCGCCCAAGCGTGCGCAGACGGTCATAGAAACGCTCAGCGATTGCAGCAATCGCGCTACCATGATTGTGGTCGATTTCGCGCGCTCTCCCTGCTGTAGACACGGCGTGTCGCGGTTATGCAGTGCGCGCGCCGCGTGTTATGTTGTGACGCGTGCGGCTGGGTGGAGGTCACGGGGAGGACACAGACCTGATGCATGAGCCACGAACAGGTGACGTCAAGATCCGCATGCGCGATCTGTCCATACGGTACGACGCTTTCGTCGCCCTTGAGAACGTCGCGCTCGATGTCCATGACGGTGAGTTTGTGTGCCTGCTCGGACCTTCGGGCTGCGGCAAGACGACGCTGCTCAACGCCATCGCCGGCTTCGTCTTTCCCTCGGAAGGTGAGCTGATCGTGCAGGGCAAGGCGGTTTCCGGTCCCGGTCGGGACCGGGGCGTCGTGTTCCAGGAATACGCATTGTTCCCGTGGTTCACTGTGGAGCAGAACATCCAGTACGGCCCGCGGTCGCGAGGCGTGCGCGGCGATGCTCTGGCTGCTTTATCGCAGCGCTATCTCGAGCTCGTGCAGCTTACCGGGTTCGCGCAGAGCTACCCCAACCAGCTCTCCGGCGGGATGCGGCAGCGCGTCGCGATCGCGCGCGCACTCGCCAACGACCCGGCGATCCTGCTCATGGATGAGCCTTTCGGGGCGCTCGATGCACTCACGCGCGAGACGTTGCAGGACGAGCTCGTGAACATCTGGGAAAAGGAGCGCCGTACGTGTGTCTTCGTAACGCATAGCCTGGGCGAGGCGGTGTATCTCGCCGATCGCGTCGTGGTGATGGCGACAGCGCCCGGCCGTATTCAACAGGTGCTTGAAAATCCGCTGGCGCGGCCACGCGACCGCGCGTCGGATGCGTTTTTCGCGCTCTATCGCGCGATCGACGCCGTCTTGAGAGAAGTTCTGTCCGATGGACAGCCCAGCCCTTCCGGAGACTGAGATATGGCGAGCGCGTCATCGATGCAGCACCGTCGCGATGTTTTCGGTGGCATCGCTCTCACGAAGATGAAGCGCAACCTGCTCGCCGTCATCTCGATTGCGGGGCTGCTCTGCTTGTGGTGGCTGCTCACCGCGCTTGGATGGGTGGAAAAGGTGCTGCTCCCGCCACCATCGGAAGTGTTGGGGACGCTCGTGCGCACAACGGCCGACGGATCGCTAGCGAAGCACGTCGGCATCAGCCTGCTGCGCGTTGTCGAAGGATTCTGCATCGCAGTCGTGATCGCTGTGCCGATCGGCATCGTCATGGGCAGCTCGTCCTTGGCTAGGGGGCTGATCGAGCCTGTCGTCGAGCTGCTGCGTCCGATCCCGCCCATCGCGATGATCCCGCTCGCGATACTCTGGTTCGGCATCGACGAGCTCTCGAAGGTGCTGATCATCGCCTACGGCGCGTTCTTTCCTATCCTGATCAACACCATCGCGGGTTTCCACGAAGTGGATCGCACGCACATACGCGCGGCGCAGGCTCTTGGCGCTTCGCGGTTGCAGATTTTTCGCGACGTGATGCTTCGCTCCGCTTACCCGTTCATCGTGGTGGGCGCGCGCCTCGGTATGGGCATGGCGTTCATCGTGCTCGTCGCCGCGGAGCTGATCGCCTCCGACGCGGGACTGGGTTATCTAATCAACGATGGCCGTTACAACTTCCAGACCGATCAGATCTTTCTTGGCATGGCGTGTATCGGTGTCCTTGGTTTTCTGTTGAACAAAGCGCTGCTGGAAGCGGAGCGCCATCTGCTAAAGTGGAAGTACGTCGGTCAATAAGGAGAAGCCCATGAATCCCCGTAGACGATTTTCCTTCTATGCGCGTGGTCTCAGTGCGGCGATCCTGCTCGTGGCCATCTCCGGCTGGGAGACACCGACGTTCGCACAAACCAAGGTTGTCATTGGCACGGGCAAGGATCCCAATCTCGGTGCGCCGCTGATCATCGCGCAGGAGAAGGGTTATTTCCGGGATGCTAAAGTCGATGTCGAGCTCAAGTATTTTCCGACCGGAGGCGATACGATTGCCGCATTCGTGGGCGGCAGCATCCACCTGGGAAGCTCCGGGTTGACGCCTACAACGCATCTGCGGGCGCGCCCCTACCCGGTGAAGGTCGTTGCCCGGGTCTCGGACATCTCCGGCGCACAGCAACTTGTCGTGAAGCAGAGCGTGAAAAGCCTACAGGAGCTCTACGGGAAGAAGATCGGGCTCCTGCGCGGCACGGCCTCGGATGCCTTTTTCAACTCGATCCTGAAGAGCTATGGACTCGATGCTTCGAAGTTCGAGATCATCAACATGGGGCCGACAGAAATGCTGCAGGGCTTTGTACGCGGCGCGGTGGACGCGGTGAGCCTGTGGGAGCCGCACAGCACACGCGCGCGCAAGGCCGGTAACGGAAAGGTGCTGGTGAGCGCTACGCACTCGTTCCTCGACGGAAAGCCGGTCGCAAAGCGGGTCTACGGCGATCACTCCGTGCTCTTCGCGTCGGACACCTACGTCAAGGAAAACAGCGCCGCCATACGCGCGGTACTGACCGCGGTGGCCCGGGCAGACGAGTTCATCGAGAAGAACCGGAAGGAGGCTGTCGCGATGCTGGCAAAGGAGTTCAATCTTGAGCCCGCCGATATGGCCGATGTGATGAGCGTGAATCGCTATACACTGCAGCTCGACGAGCAGATGGCGGCCGACATGAATCACCTGGCGCGGTTTCTGCACGGCCTCGGGCGCATCAAGTCGGTGCCCGAGGCACACGAGTGGATTGATCCGGCTCCGCTCAAAGCTGTACGCGCCGACCTCGTGAAGCTCCAGTAGCCTGCAAGACGATGATCGATACGCTGATACGCGGCGACTGCGTCGCAACGCTGCACGGCTTGGGCGCCTGGGACGTGGCCATCGAGGGGGAGAGGATCGCTGCGGTGGCCGCCGCCGGAACATTCGCCGATCGCGATGCCGGCCGCGTCATCGACGCGCGCGGCAGGATCGTGATTCCGGGCGGCATCGACCCGCATATCCACTGCAAGTTTCCGCAGCCGATGGGAACGACCAGCGCTCCGCCCGTGCACGTGAGCCGCGCGGCCCTTTTCGGTGGTACTACGACCATGCTCGATTTTGCGGTCTGGGACCGCGGTGAGACGCTGCAGCAGACGCTGGAGAAGCGCGAAGAGGACTGCTGGCGTGGACAGTGTTATTGCGATTACGGCTTTCACGTGCTGCTCAGCGGCAAGATGCCGCTGGAGATCTTCGATCAGATACCCGAAGTCATACAGGCGGGTTTTCCCAGCATAAAGATGTTTATGACGGAGGTGCGCCCCGAGCGCAGCAACTGGAAGCTCGATTTGGGCGATATTTGGGAAGTGTTGCAGGTGCTGGGAAAGCACGAAGGAATCGCCTGCATCCACGCGGAAGACAACGATCTCGTGATGCACATGTACGAAAAGATGTTTCGGGAGGACCGGGTCGCGTTCCAGCACATGGCAGAAGTGCACTCGAGCCTGTCGGAAGATATCTCGTATCGACGCATCATCCGGCTGGCTGAGAACGTGGATCGTGCGGCGGTTTATCTCATGCACACCAGCGCGCGCACCGGCGTCGACGCTATCGCTGAATCGCGGGCCCGCGGATTTCCGATCTACGGAGAGACCCTGCATCAATACGCGCTGTTCACGAGCGAGGACTATCTACGTCCGAACGGCCAGATCTACCACACGTATCCCTCGCTCAAGATGAAGCGCGACCACAAGGCGCTGTGGGACGGCATGCACAGCGGCACGATCAGTTGCATCGCGACCGACGGAATCTGCACGCCGCTCGCGATCAAGACCTCGGGCGAGCGCATCGACAACACGGTCGGCGGTAATGTCGGCGTCGAGCCGCGGCTGTCCGTGATGTATACCGAGACGGTGGTAAATCGGGGCTGGCCGATCCCGCTGTTCGTCGATCTCGTCGCAGCCAACGCTGCGCGGATCTTCGGTTTCTATCCGCGCAAAGGGGTGATTGCGCCTGGCTCGGATGCCGATATCGTCATTCTCGATCCGGCGCTGCGACGGCGGCTACGAAAGGAAGACCTGCACGAAGCGGACTACAGCCCATGGGAGGGCTACGAGGTCGCAGCGTGGCCCCAGATGACGCTGCTGCGCGGGAAAGCAGTCGTGGAAGGCACGAGCTTTCTAGGAGACCCGCGCGATGGCCATCTGCTCAAGCGCAAGCTCGCCGAGCCCATATTGAACGGCCCTGCATGCGCGAGAGCGTGACAGCGCTTACGCTCACTCTGAAACTCTGAACGGGCGATTTGGCATCCCACTTCTGGACTTACCCGATTTCGTGGAGGATTGGCAGTCTCAGTGTAGCGGGTGCTGTGCGAAATATCTTCTTTCGAAGTTGACCGGTGAGAGGTATCCCAGCGCAGCACAACATCAGAAATCCTGCATGACGGTAAAAATATTCGACGAAAGATATTGAGCGACAATACGTTAAGTCGTTTGATGCCACCTGCATGTCGGGCGTCATTGCGAACGACGGGAGGGCTCGTCGATGCTATCAAGGTGCCTTGCGGGACGCGATAGATCTCGATACATCTCGAAAGGTCGCCCATGCAGGAGGGCCGATCGTCCTCGATAGATGTCGATAGATGTCGATAGATGTCGATAGATGGTGAATGCAGTTTTCGGACATGCCATTGAGATTGACGGTAAATCTGACGGTAAAATTGCTAGTGTCATGGCAAAGTGCTATATGAGACAACGGCTTACATGAACCGTTGATCATTGAGTGGGAGTGACTATAATATTACGTCAAAACAATTACATGCAACAACGTTGTGCGGTAGAATATGAAGTATTCGCTCGGCATACGCATTACAGAGCGCACGCTGGGGCGTCTGATCCAGGATCTGGACTTGCAGTAACGTTCGCGGTAGGCCGGATCCGGAGCTCACGGCCTCCCGGATCCACGCGTACGAGCGACACGTAGCACTTCTTCTCCGCCTTATCGATCGAGTATAAGGGCCCGAGGAGGATCTTCCGGCCTTTCGTCTGCGGGCGGTTAACCAGCTTGCTGCACCAGCGCCGCGAGATCCACGACGTACCGCGAAGCACGTGTTCGTGACTCATGGTTTCAATGTAAGCGTCCGGTGACGACCGCCGGTATGAATGTCGAGCGCGGTGATGGTTTCCTCGACCGAGGCGATCGCCGACACAGGGTTCATGCCGGCCAGCTTCGCGCCGTTGCGGCGGAGGCCGGCTACGGCGAGCCGCAACGACTCCTTGCGATCGGCGGCCACGAACACCGTGCGCGAGGCCAGCACAGGCCTGTCTCAGATCGCCGCCAATGCCTGCGCCAGGTCGGCGCGCAGGTCCTCCACGTCCTCGACGCCGACCGACAAGCGCACCAGGCTGTCGTCAATGCCCAGCGCGGCGCGCGTATCGGGTGGGATCGTCGCGTGGGTCATGATCGCCGGGTGTTCGATCAGACTCTCGACGCCGCCCAGGCTTTCGGCCAGCGAGAAGATCTTCACCGACTCGAGGAAACGGCGAGCGCCGGCCAGATCGGTCGCGAGCGTGAGTGAAATCATGCCGCCGAAGCCCGCCATCTGACGCTTGGCCAGCGCGTGCTGCGGGTGCGATGCCAACCCCGGGTAGTGCACACGCTCGACCCGCGGCTGCGTTTCCAACCATTGCGCGAGCGCGAGCGCATTCGCGTTGTGGCGTTCGATGCGCAGCGCCAGCGTCTTGACGCCGCGCAGCGCGAGGAAACTGTCGAACGGCCCGGCGATCGCGCCCACCGCGTTCTGCAGGAAGCCCAGCCGTTCGCGCATCGGCTTCAGGTGGTCGCCACCACCGACGATGGCGATGCCGCCGATCACGTCGGAATGCCCGTTCAGGTACTTGGTCGCCGAGTGGACGACGATATCGAATCCCAATTCCAGCGGCCGCTGGTTGTACGGGCTGGCGAACGTGTTGTCGGCCGCGGCCAGGATGCCGCGCGCATGCGCGATCTCGGCAATCGCCTCCAAGTCGGCCAGCTTGAGCAGCGGGTTGGTCGGTGTCTCCACCCAGACCAGCTTCGTCTGCAGCGTGATCGCGTCGATCAGCCTCTGTGGATCGGTCAGATCCAAGTAGCTGAACGACAGGCCGGCGCTTTGCCGCCGCACCTTGTCGAACAGGCGGAACGTGCCGCCGTAAACGTCGTCGCCGCTCACGACGTGCGACCCGGCGGCCAGCAGCTCGAGCACGGTCGCGGTCGCCGCCAGCCCGGATGCGAAGGCGAATGCCTGCGCACCGCCTTCGAGGTCGGCGACTACGCGCTCGTAGGCCCAGCGCGTAGGGTTGTGCGAGCGGCCATAGTCCAGCCCCTTGTGCACGCCGGGACTCGACTGGACGTAGGTGGAGGTGGCGTAGATCGGCGGCATGATCGCGCCCGTCGTCGGGTCGGGTGACTGGCCGGCGTGGATGACGCGTGTGCCGAAGGCCAGGGCCTTCTTCTCGTCGCTCATGTCAATTTCCGTCGCAGGTGGTTTAACAGGTCGAAGCGCGTGATCAGGCCATGGAAACCCTGGACGTCGGCGATGATCGCGACCAGCCCCTTGTCCAGCACCGCCTGCAGCTCGGCCAGAGTCGCCGCCGGCGCCAACGTCTGCGGCGCCGCGTTCATCGCGTCGCGCACCGGCGTGCGGAAGTGTGCCGCGTCGTCGTGCACCTTGATCAGCAGATCCGATTCGTCGACGACGCCGACGAGCGCGCCGCCGTCGAGCACGGGCAGCTGCGACACGTCCGCGAGACGCATGCGCTGGAACGCGGTGAGCAGCGTATCGCCGGGGCCGACGCTGACGACGCCGCCTTCCTCGAAGCGGCGCGAGATCAGGTCGCGCAGGTCGCCGTGCCGCGGGCGTTCGAGCAGCCCCTGGTCGATCAGCCACTGGTCGTTGTAGACCTTGGAGAGATACCGCGTGCCGGTGTCGACGACGAAAGTCGCGACACGCTTCGGTCGAGTCTGCTCGCGGCAGTAGCGCAAGGCGGCAGCGAGCAGCGTGCCGGTCGATGACCCGCCCAGCAGGCCTTCGCGCTTGAGCAGTTCGCGCGCCGTCGAGAAGCTCTCGTCGTCACTGATCGAGTACGCGGCCGCAATACCCGAGAGATCGGCGATGGCGGGGACGAAATCCTCGCCGATGCCTTCGACCGCCCATGACCCGGCCTCGCCGATGCGGCCGGTCTTCACGTAGTCGGCCAGGATCGACCCCACGGGATCGGCGAGCACGAACTCCAGCTGCGGCTGCACCTTGCGGAAGTACGCGCTCAAGCCGGTGAGCGTGCCGCCCGAGCCAACGCCGCACACGATGGCATCCAGGTCGTGCCCGCTTTGCGCCCACAACTCGGGGGCGGTGCCGGTTTCGTGCGCCAGCGGGTTGGCCGGGTTGTTGAACTGGTCGGCGAAGAACGATCCCGGCGTCTCGCGGTGCAGGCGCGCGGCCAGGTCTTGGTAGTACTCGGGGTGGCCCTTGCCGACGTCGGAGCGCGTGATGTGCACCACCGCGCCCAGCGCCTTCAGGTGCAGTACCTTCTCCGTCGCCATCTTGTCGGGGACGGCGAGCACGACCTTGTAGCCCTTGGCGCGCGCCACCAGCGCCAGCCCCAGGCCGGTGTTGCCGGCGGTCGCCTCGATCACGGTCGCGCCGGGTTGCAGGTGGCCGTCGCGCTCGGCAGTCTCAATCATCGAGACGCCGATGCGGTCCTTGATCGACCCTCCGGGGTTTTGCGATTCCAGCTTCAGCAGCAGCGTGCAAGGCCCGGTGTCGAAGCGCGTCACGCGCACGAGCGGCGTGTTGCCGATCAGGTCCAGTACGGCAGGGCGCGAAGTTGTCGTCGTGTCCATGGGGTGATGATGCTTTCCGGCGTGGCGGCCGTCCACCGGCTTTGACAGCTCGGCTCGCAATTGCTGCGCCAGGCTGACCATCGGCGAGACGTTGCCGTTCCAAGCAAGGCACGACACGGAAACGCTCGCGCAGCCGACGCGAGGCTTAGCGCCCCGTCGGACCAGGCGTCGAGGCAATCCCTTGCCGGTTGCGTTCGGCACGCGTCGCCAAGTTGGACATCGACCTCGTTGGGCTCTGCACCCTGGTCGCTGTCTGCTTGCAGATCGCGTGGCTGCCGCCGCCGGTCGCGCTGTCCGCCTACTTCCTGAGGGCGTTGCACCCGACTGGGACCTCGGCGACATATACAAGGGAGTGCTGCAGTGCATGGTGCTGCAGGTGTTCGGGCTTGGCCTTGAGGTGGTCCTCGACGAAGTCGGTGGCGACCTTGCTGCCGCGGGCGGTTCGCCTGGGCTTGGCATTTGGTGTCGACCCGCAGTTCTGGCTCAATTTGCAGGGGCAGTACGACATCGAAGTCATCCAGCGCGAGCAGGGCGCGCAGCTTTCCGAGGAAGTTCACGAACTAGCCGCGTAAGGTGCCAGGGAGGTTGTGAGCTTCGAACGTTCTCGATCGAAGGTCGCCATCGCCAAGTGCGAGTAGATATTGATCATGCGCCGAAAGCTCCATGGGCTCCCGACTGCGTAGAGACCAAGCGATGGGCCACCGTGAAAGCCGCCGCGGGCAATAACCGCGGTTTCGATTTCATCTTTGTATTTGCTGCAGACGGTAAACTTTGTGCTCGCAGAATAAAGCTCTCGATCGGACAACGGCTTATAGGTGCCGTTTATGATTGAGTGGGAGTAGGGGGTATTCGAGGACTATCGCCCACTATCGCGATCTATTGCTCCAGCAGTACATTCGGCAACTATCGCCGCCTATCGAAAAGCGCGCCGTCGGCGCTCCGCTGATGCGGCCTGCCCGTTCAGCCACCCCATATCTTCAGCAACAATCGAGATCAGAATGGCCAAGAAATTCGAAGACGTGTCTCAACCCCGCGATTACAAGCTGATCGTGGAAAAGGACGTGAAGATCACGCTGCGCGACGGCGCCATCCTCTACGCCGATGTGCTTCGGCCCGACGGCGGGTCCGAGCAGTTCCCGGCAATCATGAACATGGGCCCTTATCAGAAGGACCGCCTGTGGATACCGCCGGACGATCTGGAAGAAAAAGCAAATCCCTATCTCGCGTGGGAGACCGCCAATCCCATGTGGTGGTGCCCGCGCGGCTATGCCCTCGTTCGCGTCGACTCGCGCGGCTCAGGAAAATCGCCGGGTCAGTCGGAGCCCAATTCATACCAGGAGGGCGTGGATTTTCATGACGCGATCGAATACGTGGCGAAGCTCCCGTGGTGCTCCGGCAACATCGGCACGTTGGGCGTGTCGTACCACGCGAATAGCCAGTGGCGCGCGGCAAATACGCAACCGCCTTCGCTGAAAGCCATCATTCCGTGGGAAGGACGCGCCGATCTTTACCGCGACCAGGCGTTTCACGGCGGCATCTTCGCCATGGGCTTTCTGCAGAACTGGATTGCCGCGAACATCGCTCACAAGCATCAAGGCTTCGCCCGGGCCGCAAATCCGCGCCGGTCGGCGATGCACACCGGCGCAGGCTGAACGCCCGCGCGACATTCATGCGCTTACGCGTGACGTGGCAGATCGGCCCCCGAATGGAGACTGACTTGGTGCCGCTACGTGACCCCAGCGCCGGCTACGATCCCCGCGGCCTTCACCCGCTATGGCCGTCGGCTCACAAAGCTCGATCAACGTTCGTGCATGCCACTCACGCTGCGACGGCACCTGCTGCCTCACCGCCCGGCGACCGTGAAAAGTCAGGCAGACGAGGGCGCGGCGCCGAGCACCTTGTGCAACGTATGACGCCTGTTCCTCGTGAATGGCCTCACCTGCGCCGGCCACCTTCCCTCTTCCACCGCCTTTGCGAACGCGGAACTCGTGAGCACGTCCGGACGCTCGAGCTCGATAACGCACGAGTAGCGCGGCCCTTCCGGCTCGACTGTTTTGGTCTCGCCTCCGATCGTCACGCGCAGCGTGTCGGCTTTCAGCCGCGTCACCGCAATCACGCCGGGCACCTTCTTCAGGTGCGGAACGTGCTCGGTGTCGTAAATCTCGTTGAACAGCGCTTCCTTGTCCGCGTCGACATCCATCGATGCGGTGAAAATCCACTTGCCGGCAATGGCCATTTGAACGGTTCCTTTCGATCGCAGCGGTTTACGGCTTCGCTTATGCGGCCTGAGTGAAGGATGTAGGCTTGGCCGCTCTCAAGAGATCCATCAGGTGCCGCACCGATTTGAGCTCTTCCAGACGTGCGACGGACTCGATCATTTCCTGGATATGCCCAGCCGGCAAGCGCCCTTTTGCATACGTGCGGAACTTGTCCTCGATCTGCGCGCGAGAGCGGGTTCTCGGCCGAGCCGCGTGGATGCTCGCAGCGCACCGCGATCTTGATGCCGTCCGTTTTCTCAGCCTCGACGAAAGCCTGAACGCCGGTGAGCGCGGCATCGGCGCGCACTTCCACCTGCTCCGCCGCGAAGCGGCGCAGCGTCGCGTCATCGTAGCGCGCCGGCTCGAACTGTATTAGCGTGAGCGCTCGCTCGCAAAGCACCGCTGCCGCCACGTAGTGCGTCGACAGCAGCGCTTCGAACTTCGCTTTGTAGCGCGGGAAAATGCCGTGCATGTCGACCGCCGTCTCGCTCATGATACGCGCAGGCGCTTCACCTGCGCCGTCACCCCCAATTTACTGCCCCAGCGCGACCCGAACAATCTTTTCGCGCACCGATGGTCCGTTCGCGAGCCGCCAATGCACGTAAAATTCAGCCCCCACACACCCAATCGAGACCACGAGGCAAGGAGATACCGATGACCGATCACAGCCGCACGGGCCAGAAATGGATCACGGAGGAGTTCTACAAGATACTCGACGTGTTCGGCTTCCGCGCTGCGATGTTCGTCGAGTGGGGCTTCCGCCCAGCCGACGTGAAGCGCACGACCGAACGCATCAAAGTCCCCGGCGCCGTGGTCAAGGAATGGGTGCGCACAGCGAGCCAGGAAGAGGCGCTCGCGCGTGAGGCCGAAGCAGCGGGGCACCGCCAAAGCGCTGCCGAGTTCTACTATCGTGCTGCCCTCTACTATGGTCCCGCGTGCGGCGTCCTGCACGCAAACACGCCTCGCAAGCTCGAGCTCTATCAGCGGCTCATACACTGTTATCAGAAGTTCACGGAGCATTTCGGCGAAGCCTACGTACGCCGCGTCGAAGTGCCCTTCGAAAACGGCAAGACCATCCCGGGCATTCTGCAAACCGCGCCGGGGAGCGACAAAGCGCCTTGCGTGCTCGTCATCCCAGGCATGGACACGATCAAGGAGTACATGCCGAGCCCCTACCACAATCACTTCCGGCGCCGCGGCATGGCGACGCTGACGATAGACGGCCCAGGCCAGGGCGAGAGCAATATTCGGGAGACATGGGTCACGCTCGACAACTTCGAACGTGCGGGCTCGGCGGCGATCAACTGGCTCGAGAAGCGCCCGGAAATCGACGCGAGTCGCATCGGCGTCTACGGCTGGAGCATGGGGAGCTACTGGGGGCCTCGCATCGCTGCGCACGATCAGCGCGTGAAAGCATGCGTCGGCGCCATGGGCGTCTATCAGCAGAAGGACACCATCTTCAATCACGGCAAACCGGCGTATCGCGCGAACTACATGTACATGTCGAACACATACGAGGAGGAGGCCTTCGACGACATGGCCGCGCAGATGACGCTCGCGCCGATCGCGGAGAAAATCAAGTGCCCAACACTACTCGTGATGGGCGAGTTCGACGAGCTGTGTCCGCTCGAAGACGGCGAGCAGCTCTTCGAGATGCTGCGCTGCCCGAAGGAGCTGTGGGTGTACGAGAACGAGACGCATACCTTCGGCGGCCGCCTGCCGGATTTCTATGTGCATGTGGCCGACTGGATGCGCGATGCGCTCGACGGCCGTTTCGAGCCGGTGCACTCGCGCCGCGTCGATTACCCGGCGCGCTGAAGTGCCGATACCGGGCAGCGTGCTGCGGTGAGCTCGTACGCCCGGTCGTTGCCCAATCGAAAGCCGGGGCGGCCGACTATCCAAACCGTGTGGTCCGCATCGTGCTCCCGCAACCGGCGGGAGGCGGAACCGACACGGTGACCCGCGCGCTCGCGGCCGAAATCGCAAAGTGGACGCGGGTGGTGAAAGGGGCAGGGCTGTATCACAGCCAGTAAGTTGCGCGTTGCTTTTCGGTCGCGCCAGCTTAGGGCACCAGCACTGCCCGCCCGATGATCTCTCCCGCCTCGAAAGCCTTGTGCACGAGTACGGCGTCTTGTAGCGGAAACACTTTCGTCACCATCGGTTTGATGCGCGCGTCGCGGATGAGCGTAACGCTGTCGGCCACGTCCTGCCGCCCCGCCGAGCGATTACCAGTGATCGTGCGCTCTTCGGTAAATGGCCACGTCAGTGTCTCCAGAACACCACCGCGTGGGAAGTAACCCATGATGACGAGCCGCCCTGCGGGCGCAAGCGCACCGAAGCTCGCCTGCAGCGTTTCGCGCGTCGCGACGAAATCGAGCACGGTGTCGGCGCCCCAACCATCGGTGCGCTGACGCACCTGCTCGGGCCACGAGCTGTCTTGCGTGGACAGCACGACGTCCGCGCCGGCTTCGCATACGGCCGCAGCCGGCCGCTGCGAGCGGATCGCCGCGATGACGCGCCCGCCGCACGCGCGCGCGGCCTGCACGGCGTGCAGGCCCATTCCTCCCCCCGCGCCGACGATGAGCACGTTCTCGCCGGGACGGATGCCCGCACGCCCCGCGCACGCTTTGACGACGGGAGCTATCGTATTCGGAACGAGACACGCCTGTTCGAAGGAGATCGAGTCAGGCAGCGCGATGCAGTTACGCGCAGGTACTGCGACGAATTCGGCGTAACCGCCGTCGCGATGCGCGCCGATCATGCCCCCGCGGTGATTATTGAGCCCCACGCACAGCGTCTCGCGGCCGAGCCGGCAGAATCTGCAATTGCCGCAGCTCACGTTGTTCGCGACGACGACGCGCTCTCCAGGCTTGGAACCTTCCACGCCAGAGCCCAGTGCCGCCACGGTGCCCGCCGGGCCGTTACCCATCACGCGCGGCAGCGGGATCTTGAGCGCACGGCCGCTGCGAAACTCCATCTGGAATAGGTCCACGCTCACAGCCCCGACGCGAAGAAGCACCTCCCCTGTCTGGGGCGTGGGTGTAGCCATCTCCTCCAGCTTCAGGTTTTCCGCCGGACCGAACTCTCTCAACACGACTGCACGCATCCTTCGTCTCCCGGTATCAAGCAGCCATTATGCAGCCCGACGTACAATGCGGTCATGACCGACACACTCCACCCCACAGACATCCGCGCCGCCATCCGTAATGGTGGCTTGAAGCGCACGACTGCCGGGCTTGCGCCCGATTACGTGCAGGCGAATCTCGCCGTGCTGCCGAGAGAACAGGCATACGACTTCCTGCTCTTCTGCCAGCGCAATCCCCGATCGTGCCCACTGCTCGAAGTGACCGATGTCGGCAGCGCGGAACCCAGGATCGTCGCCCCGGGCGCCGATCTTCGGACCGACATCGTGAGCTACCGCATCTATGAGCACGGCGAGGTCATCGACGAGGTGACGGACGCCACGCCCTACTGGCGCAGCGATCTCGTCGCGTTCCTGCTCGGATGCTCGTTCACGTTCGAACAGGCGATGGTGCAGGCCGGCGTCCGGCTGTGGCATCTCGAGCACGGCAAGGCAGTCGCGATGTGGCGCACCAACATCGAGTGCCGGTCCGCCGGCGTTTTTCACGGACCGATGGTCGTATCGATGCGGCCCATCCGCCCTGCCGAGCTCTCGAAAGCAGTGACCGCGAGCGCGCGCTTTCCGGGCGCCCACGGCGCGCCCGTGCACATCGGTGATCCCGCTGCAATCGGTATAGGCGATATCGAAAAGCCGCACTACGGCGATGCGCAGCACATGGAGCCCGGGGATATACCGGTGTTCTGGGCGTGCGGCGTCACGCCACAGGCGGTCGCACTCGCATCCAAGCCGCCTTTCATGATCACGCACAGCGCGGGCAACATGTTCGTGACCGATATGCGCAACGCCGAGCTCGCCGCGTTTTGAGCATCGCGTTTCATCCGGCCGGCGCGATCTGGCCGTGCTGGTGGAGCTCGAGGGCGAGATCGGGGACGAGCTCAACTCGCGCCTGCGCTCGCTCGACGCGCTGGTCTCCGGAACCATCCGTGGGTGCGCGTTTCCAGACCGATGCGGCCTGCGCTGTTGCCGTCACTGGCCGCACTGGTCACGAAAGAGCGCGAACGCCTCGATGCGCAGGGACGTGTTGATCGAATCCTTTCGCGTCGTCGACTTTTCCTTCATGTTGTCGCGTTGCTGTCCTCAACCCTGGACGCGAACCTTCCCGCCCGACTCCATCGACTCGATCGTCGCTTCCAGCGCCGCCACGGCATCGATCATCTGCTGCGGCGCTATGTGATACGGCGCACCACCGCTGGCGGCATCGGCAAACGCCTCCAGCTCCAGACGCAGCGTGTCCACCGGCTCGAAGGTGAACCGCTCGGGCGCGGCGTCGGTTTTTCGCACGGTAAGCTCGGTCGCGCCGAGCGCCTCGGCAGAGCCTTCTTTGCCGAAGACGTGGACGCGCCAGTACGCCGGCGTCGTACGCACACCACATAGCACGCCGCTCACCCGGCTCGAGAACTCGAGAAACACCGTCAGGCTATCGACGGGCTCGGGCGCCGGCGGATGCGACACCACGTGTGCGTGCACCGCGTGGACTGGACCGGCGACGGCGACGAACGCATCGAGGATGTGTATGCCCGTTGCGGTGAGCCCGCCGCCGGGGGCGTCATCTTCAAACGCGCGCCAGCCCGTGAAATAGCGGCGCGTGCTCTCGTTGCTGAAATGGCCTTCCATATGCAGTATCTGCCCGAGCTCGCCGCTCGCCGTGACGCGCCTCAGGTCCTGCATCGAGCCCCAAAGACGCTTGTCGTGCCCGAGCCCCAGCGCCACTTTCGCGCGCCTGCAGGCATCGACCGCGCGCTCGGCGTCGGCCGCAGTGAGCGCAAGTGGCTTCTCGCAGAACACAGCTTTCCCTACCGCGGCCGCAGCGACGATCTGTCGCACGTGTAGCGAATGCGGCGTGGCCAGCACCACCGCCTGGATGCGCTCGTCGCGCAGCATGTGATCGAAGTCCGTCTCGAGCTCGAGACCTTTCTCCGCCGCATATTCGCGTGCCGATTCAGGCTGCCTGACCACGCATTGAACGAAGCGCAGCTTCTCGCTCTTCCCCTGAACGGCATTGACGAGATTGCGGCCCCAGCGGCCCAGTCCCACGATCGCAGCGTCTATCACAAATCAAAATCCTTCTCTTTCTCCCCGCGCAACAATATCATGTTCGCTGCATCTCATCGGGGGAGATCAAGATGCTTAGCCGTGCCGCAGTGGGTTCTATCGCATTGTTGGCGGGCGCCGCGCTCGCGCAAACGTCCTCCGCTCCGTCGTATCCCACCAAACCCATCCGCATCATGGTCGGTTTCGCCGCCGGCGGAGGCATCGACATCGCCACCCGCATGTACGCGCAGCGCCTGGCAGAAGCGCTCGGCCAGTCCGTCATCGTCGAGAATCGGCCCGGCGCGGGCGGTACCATCGCCACCGACCTGCTCGCCAAGGCGCCGCCGGACGGATACTCGCTCATTATGGTATCGGTCACGCATTCGATCAACGCGAGCCTCTATAAAAATCTGCCTTATGACTCGCTCAAGAGCTTCACGCCCGTTCACGCCTGTCGCGCTCCAGGCAGACGTAATTGCGGTCCACCCCTCGCTCCCGGTGAGGTCGCTGCCCGAGCTGATCAGGCTGGCGACGGCGAAGCCGCGCGACCTGAGCTACGCGCACGCCGGCAACGGCACGCTGATGCACGTGGGCATGGAGCTCTTTCTGTCGATGGCGGGCATCAAGATGCTCGCGGTGCCGTATAACGGCGCGGGCCCTTCGACTGTGGCGGCGCTGGGCGGCCAGGTGCCGGTGCTTTCTACGAGCCTGCCGCCTTCGCTGCCGCACGCCAGGGCCGGCAAATTGCGCATCCTCGCGGTGACAACCGCCAAGCGCACCCCGCTTGCGCCGGAGTACCCGACGGTAGAAGAAACCGCAGGGCTCAAAGGTTACGAAGCCGTGGTCTGGATCGGGCTGCTCGCGCCCGCCGGGACACCGCCTGCGATCGTCAACAGGCTGAACGCGGAGGTCGAGCGTCTGCAGCAAACGCGCGAGCTCAAGAACCTGATGACGAGTCAGGGCACCGATCCATTTCACGCGACGCCTGCCGGTTTCGCAGAGCTCATCCGGAACGACATCTCGAAATGGGGCAAGATCGTGCGAGACACGGGACTCAAACAGGATTAGGGAGCGAGATCGTGCGGTACAAGCTCGGCATCATCGTTCCTTCGTGGAACACGACGATGGAATACGAAACTCAGCGTATGGCAACCGACGGTACGTCGATCCATACGATGCGCATCTCGCACACGGCCGACACGGAGGAAAACGTCATCTGGATGGGAACGCAAGTGCCGTCTGCGGCCAAGCTGCTCGCTCACGCGAAGGTCGACGTGATCTGCTACGGCTGCACGGGCGGCGGCTTTATCAAAGGGCGCGGCTACGACCAGGACTTGACCGAGCAGATCAAGGCGGCAACGGGCATCACCGGAACCACCACGACCGTGGGGGTCACCGATGCGCTGCGGGCGTTCGGCGCAAAAAAACTCTGCGTCGCTTCGCCTTACGAGCCGTGGCTCAATGAGCGGCTGCGCGATTTTCTCGGCAAATCCGGCTTCGAGGTGCTCGGCATCAAGGGACTGGGTACACAGGCACATGCCGCGGTGAAGCCTGAAGAAGTCGAAGCGCTCGTCACGAGCGTCGACCAGCCCGACGCGCAGGCGATCTTCATCAGTTGCACGAATTTCGGGACGCTGGACATCGTCGAGTCGCTCGAGAAGAAGCTCGGAAAGCCCGTCGTCACGAGCAACTCCGCTTCGATGTGGAAGATGATGCGTCTCGCCGGCGACAAGAGCGCGGTGCGGGGCGGCGGGCGGCTGTTCCGCGAGCACTGATCTCGTGCGCCACATCCATGCATGAATTGACCGCCGTCGAAATCACGAAGGCGGTTCGCAGCGGCCGCGCCACGTGCGAAGCGGTGACGCGCGCATGTCTCGAACGCGTCGCCGAGCGCGAGCCAAGCGTGCTCGCGTGGGAATACCTGGACCCCGGGCTTGCGATCGCACAGGCGCGCGCGCTCGCTACACAGACGACCGGATCGACGATCAAGCCGGGCTCGTTCTGCGGCGTGTTCGCGTACAGGCCGACGTTCGGCGACGTGCGCTGCTCAGGCGTCATGGAATCGGCGGCGTCATGCGACGCGATCGGCTTGTATGCGCGCACGATCGAAGACATCGCCCTGCACCGCGACGTGCTGGTCGGCGTCGAGCCAGAGCCGCTCCCGAACAACGTGCCGGCGCCGCGCATCGGTTTCGTTCGCCCGCCACAGTGGTCGAAGCTGGAGCCGTACACGCAAGATCTGCTCGAAGATGCGGCGCGCCGACTCGCGCACGCGGGAGCCAGGGTGAGCGAGGTGGCGGTGCCGGCCGAGTTCCAGCACGCGGAGGAAGCGCATCGGCTCATCACGTGCCGCGAGTTCGTGGTGAACTTCACGCGCGAGATCGAGCACCACTGGGAAGAGCTGAGCGAGGACCTTCGCAACGGCAAAATCAGGACGGGACTTGCGTGCAGCTTTGAGCGTTACCGCGACGCACGCGCGCTCGCGGAGCGCTGTCGCAGCGCTCTCGCGGCGCTGTTCACCGATTACGACGTGCTGCTCGCACCCTCTGCCGTGGGAGAGGCACCGGTGGGCTGGAACACCGGAGATTCGACACTCGCTTCGCCGTGGACGCTCATGCATACGCCTGCCATGAACGTGCCCGTCTTCAAAGGCCCGAACGGCATGCCGGTCGGCGCGCAAGTAATCGCAGCGAACGGCGGCGACCGCAAGCTTTTTGCTGCCGCGCGCTGGATCTACCAACGCCTGAGCTGAGCGCTCCGCTCGCTGGCCCTCGCGAGCCAGGCGATCGGCTCAGGCGAACAGCTTCTTCGGAATCGCGCCGTACTCCATCTTCACGATATTGACGGCCCCGCCGATGCGAAAGTCGACTTTGAAGCTCGCAATCGCATACGCCTGCGCCGCCGTGAGATGCGCTTCGCGCTGCATGAACTCGACCGCTTCGCGCACCGCTTCCTGCAACGCCACGTCGAGGTCACGGACCGCAGCATGTTGTTGCTGGATGCCGAGGAGGTTGTGCGACGGCTGAACCGGAAGCTGACGGGCTGGGCAGAATTACTTCTGCCTCGGCCCGGTGAGCCCGGCCTATCAGCTGCTCGACACGCACGCGTGCCACCGGCTGCGTTGATGGTTGCGCAAGAAGCACAAGGTTGCGAGCAGGGGGACGTCGCGCTACCCCAACGAGTACCTCCATGAAGTACTCGGGCTGGTTCATCTGGCGCCTCGCACCCACGATCTCCCGTGGGGCGGTTAGCAAAAAGGGTGGTTTGAATTTCCTATACGCCCGCGCAACGTTCGGAGCGATCGGCCGGGCAGGCATCTCCTTCGACAGCCCCGTCCTAACCGAGGATATGGAAGTTACCGAGGCCGATTGCGCTCGTGGTCCGGGTTTCCAGTAAGCTCGACCCGGAGCGCACCTTTCCTTATCGACCCTACGCATGGGGAACGCCAGTGGCTGACACCTGGCGGCAAGCTGAATGGGAGCAACATACGCGATGCCCGGCCGTGCTGCCCAGGCCGAGCTCGGCGGCACAGACCGCCGCCGAGTCGTTGCTGCTTCACCGTGCCTTGCTGAGTCAATTACTGTGATACAACCCGGCGCCCTTCACCACCTTCTCCCACTTTGCGGTCTCCGCTCTGAGCCAGCCCGCGAATTCCTCGGGTGTGGTCCCCTGCGGATCGGCGCCGATCGAAACGAGCCGATCGCGAATTTGCGGATCGGCGAGAGCGTGTGCAATGTCCTGCTGAATCTTCTTGACGATGTCCGGCGGCGTGCCGCCTGGGGCCACGATACCGCCCCAGCCGGTCGAGATGACGCGAGGGAAGCCTGTTTCGACCATCGTCGGGGTATCGGGGAACAGCGTCGATCGCTTCGGCCCGCAGGTCGCGAGTAGCCGCAGGCGGCCCGACTTGATATGCGGGGTGACGCTGGCGGAGGGTGCGAACAACATGACGACCTGGCCGCCGACCACTTCGGTGACCGCCGGTGTGGAGCCCTTGTACGGGACGTGCAGCATGTTGAGCCCGGACTCGAGCCGGAAAAGTTCCGCAGTCAGATGCGTCTGGTTGCCCACGCCGAACGACCCGTAGAGCAACTCGCCGGGACGCGCGCGGCCGAGCGCGACCAGTTCCTTCACCGATCGGGCGGGCAGGTGCGGATTCACAACCAGGGTCATCGTGTTGGTAACCGTCTGCGTGACCGCTTCGAAGTCGCGCAACGTGTTGTACGGGAGGTCCTTGTAGACCGAAGGATTGATGGTGAGGAGGGACGTAAAGCCATAGAGCAGGGTGTAGCCGTCAGGCTTGGCCTTGCTGAATGCCTGAACGCCGATGATGCCGTTCGCACCCGGACGATTGTCGACGATCACCTGCTGCCCCCAGGTCTCGGTAAGCTTGGCGGTGATGGCGCGCAAGACCACGTCGGTTCCACTTCCTCCCGGCTGCGGAAGGATGAACCGCACGATCCGGTTCGGGTAGTCCGCGGCCTCTGCGCCTAGCGGCGGCGCCGAAACACCGCCGACGGCGACGGTGATTATCAAAGCGAGCCTCGATTTCATCGCTCGTCTCCCCCAGGGCTGTTGGGTAAGGACCTGCACGCTATGTGACCTTGGTATGTAGCGCTTCGTTTCGTCTCTTCGAACTTGCTGAACCGCCCTGGGTCCCCGAACGACAGTGGCGAGTATGTCACGCGCCTTTACGGATCACGATAAAGTCTCGCCCACGCATCATGGGTACACCGACCGGCCTCCGATAACGCAATCACGGCCCCTGGGGCTCCACACTCCCCGGGTCAGGGGACAAGCACCGCGCGTCCGACGATTTCCTTCGCTTCGAATGCCTTATGCACGAGTACAGCGTCCTCCAGTGGGTAGACCTTGTCGACCAGGGCCTTGATGCGTCCATCGCGTACCAGGGCGAGCGACTCGGCCACATCCCGTTTGCGTGCGGAACGGTTCCCCGTGACGGTGCGCTCCTCGCCAAACACCCAGGTTGGCGTTTCGAATATGCTGCCCCGCGGGAAGTAGCCCATGACCACCAGGCGCCCAGCAGGTGCGAGCGCCGCAAGGCTGGACTGCAGCGTTCCCTTGTTCGCGACGAAATCGAGCACGACATCGGCGCCCCAACCATCGGTATGCTGCCGCACGTGTTCGGACCAATCGGATTGATCGGCGTAAATCACGACATCCGCGCCTGCCTGATGCACAGCTTCGGCCGTGCGCGACGAACGCAGTGACGCGATCACGCGCCCACCACAGGCGCGTGCAGCTTGCACGGCGTGTAGCCCCATTCCGCCGCCTGCGCCGACAATAACCACGTTTTCTGCAGCGCGGATGGCTGCAGTGTGGATGCACGCCTTGACGACGGGTCCAATGGTGTTCGGAATGAGGCACGCCTCTTCGAACGAAACCGAGTCGGGCAGGACGACGCAATCACGTGCAGGCACGCAGACGAACTCCGCATAGCCACCATCCAAGTCCGACCCGATGATCCTGCGCCCGGCGCACAAGGTATCGCGTCCCACCCTGCAGTACCTGCATTCTCCGCAGCTCACGTTGTTAGCGACGACAACCCGCTCGCCTGGCGAAAGACCTTCTACACCGGGGCCGAGATTCGCGAGCGTGCCCGCAATTCCATTGCCCATGATGCGCGGAAGCTTCATCCTCACTTCTCCACCGCGCCGGGACACCATTTGATAAAGATCGACGCTGACCGCGCCAACGCGAATGAGAGCTTCACGCGCCTGTGGTAGCGGCGTCGGTACTTCCTCCAGCTTCAGGTTCTCCGGCGGACCGAAAGCTCGCAAAACGATTGCACGCACTCTGGTGTCTCCTTGTCCCTTCAAGTACTCGTCGGGTTGCTCGAGTATATACTGCGCTTTGCACCCGACATTCGACTCACTTTGAGAATGCCACGTGAGAGAACCGCCATGAGTGGTCGCGCGGTCTTCGTGCGTTTTCCGTCGGGCCGTGGCTGCTCGGCGCAGAATGCCGCACCGAACGTAAAGGCCTTCGTCGTATGGGCGTGAATGGAACGGACCGAAGAGGATGATTCGATATCTGAACGAGAAAGACGTCGAGAGCTTGCTCACCATGCCGCTTGCCTTGCAAGCCGTCGAGCAGGCATTGCATGACCTTGCCAGCGCCCGAGCGGTGGATGTTCCCCGCGTACGTGCTCACATCCCAGCGGGGACGCTGCACGTGCTGGAGGCCGCTGCGCCAGAATTGGGGGTCATTGGTTACAAGGCGTACTACGCGCTTCACGGCAAGGGAACGCGTTACTACATCAATCTGTTCAACAGTAATAGCGGCGTGCTGGAGGCCATCATCGAGGCCAGCTATGTGGGCATGGTGCGGACCGGCGCCGCTAGCGGGGTAGCGACGCGCTACATGGCTCGCGAAGATTCGCGGGTGGTCGGAATGATCGGTGCCGGAAAGCAAGCCGTGGGTCAACTGGAAGCCGTATGCCAGGTGCGCGACATTCGCGAAGTAAGGGTATACAGCCGCACGCATGAACGCGCCCGTCGGTTTTGCGAATCGATGAGCTCGAGGCTTGGGCTGGAAGTCCAGGCAGTGCCTGATGTGGCCGAAGCTATCCGCGGTGCCGACATCATCAACGTGATCACCAAGGCGGCAGACCCGGTCCTCCCTGGTGCGCTGCTCACCGAGGGGCAACACATCAACGCGGCCGGTTCCAATGCGTTGAGCCGTCGCGAGCTCGACGAAGCCGCTGTACGTCGCGCAAACAGGGTAGTCGTCGATGCGCGTGGCACCGCGAGCAAAGAGTGCGGAGACTTGTTGCCAGTGGTGGAGAAGGGCTTCTTTCACTGGGAAAGCCTGCCGGAGCTTGGCGAAGTAGTGGCAGGGCGGGTACCGGGACGAACGACGAAGGAAGAGATCACGCTCTTCGAGTCACAAGGCATGGGGATCCAGGATATTTACGTCGGCGCCAGACTTCTCGCGATTGCTCGAGAGCGCGGCGTAGGCGTTGATCTGCCTATCGGAAGCTGAGGCGTCGTGCAGGGGCGTTCAGGCCGACGGGGTGATCTGCGGCCGTGCGCCGGTATGCGCGGGGGGGGGCTGGACAACTGCAAGGAGATGAACGTCCTGTTCGCCGGCGTCGAGCTCGCGTTGCGGGGCTTCCACACGCTCGCCATCGACGGGCCGGGGCAAGGCGAGTCGCTGCGGCTGCGGAACCATGCATCCCGCTACGACTACGAGGCGGCGGGAACGCCAGCCTACGACTACGTCGCGAGCCGCAAAGACGTCGATCCCAAGCGCGTCGCGATCATGGCCTACAGTGCCGGCGGCTACTATGCGCCGCGGGTCGCCGCGTTCGAAAGGCGGTACGCCGCATGCGTCGCTTGGGGCCCACACTTCGACTACCACGCGGTATGGGAGAAGCGCTGGGCCGCGATGAAAAAGGACTACAACAGCGTGGCCACTTCCCACTTCCAGCTCCCGTGGGTACTCGGCGTGGAGAACATGGAAGTCGCAATGGAAAAGCTCAAGAAGTTCACCCTGGCCGGCGTGGCCGACAAGATTGACTGCCCGATGCTCATCACATGGGGCGACGAGGATAAGCTCACGCCGCGCGAAATCGGGGAGCAGCTGTACGCCGCCGCGGGTTCGCGCGACAAGACGCTGAAGGTCTTCTCGCGCGATACGGGCGGCTTCGAGCACTGCCAGGCGGACAATCGGCAGGTCGGGATCGACCACATCGCGGATTGGCTGTCGGATCGCCTGCTGTAGCGACCGGCGCCTTTGCACACAGCCCGGCATGTCCAGGGCAGGCGTTGTCGCCGGTGCCCGGCATGCAGGCGAAGTAAGCGACAGGAGCGAGGAGGAGGAGGAACGGCATGAAGAAGGTAACGTCAGTCGCGCTCGGCGCAACGCTCAAGGATTTCGCGCCCGTCACGCTTGCGACGATCTCACCGTTCATGCTATTCGTGTCCACCAAGGTTCCCGTGAGCTCGGTCAAGGAGCTCATCGCTTACGCGAAGGAGCGCCCTGGAAAGCTGAACTACGCATCGAGCGGCGTTGCGAGCGGCCTGCATCTCACCTCGGAGCTCTTCGCGCAGGTCGCGAAGCTCGAGCTCGTGCACGTTCCCTTCAAGGGTATCGGGCCGGCGCTCCCCGCGATCGCTTCCGGGCAGATCCACCTCCTGACCTACCCGCCGTCCGGCGCCGCACCACACGTCAAGTCGGGACTCCTCAAACCGCTCATGGTTGCCGGCAACAAGCGCAGCCCGCGTTTTCCGGACTCGCCCACCGCGGCGGAGCTCGGCATGCCGAGTTTCGACAGCATCTCCTGGCACGCGATCCTCGCGCCAGCCGGCACGCCGGCCGCGGTGATCCAGAAGCTTCAGCAGACGTTCAAGACGGCCATTGCTTCGCCTCAGCTGCAGAAAGCGATGGCCGAGATCGACGTGGAGCTCGTCGGCAGCACGCCCGCGGAGCTGGAGAAGTTCCTGCGCTCCGAAAACAAGAAGTGGGGCGGGCTCATTCGCTCAGCCGGCATCAAGCTCGAGCAGTAGCGTGGCGGGGTCGTACGTTCAATTGAAGGAGACGTGGGAGGCGTATCGGAATGGTGACTGAGCTCGAAATCCACAGGCGCGAGCTTGTGCTCGGCGGGAGGTCTTTCGGCGACGCCGGACCCTACGAGAAGATCGTGGGAACGATGCGCTACGCGATCGATCCGGAGCATCCGCTGCATCGCCAGATCACGGACATCCAACGGGCAGAACGAAACGCGCAAAGGCATGTGGAGTTTGCCGGCGACTTCTATCTGCTCAGACCCGCGGAGCCGGGCAAGGGCAATCGGTGCGTGCTCTGGGACGTGCCGAACCGCGGCCGCAAGTCGACCCTCGGGCTTTTCAACAGCACGCCCCGCTCGCCCGATCCGACGACGGATCAGGACTTCGGCAACGGTTTTCTCCTGCGCCGCGGCTATACGTTGGGATGGGCAGGCTGGCAAGCGGACCTTCCGCGCCAGGACGGCGTCATGGCGCTGGAAGCGCCGCGCGCGAAGGGTGTCGTGGACTTCATCCGCGTGGAGTTGCGCCCGCATACGCGTGTCGCGAAGATGCCGCTCGTCATCGGCCTGGGTTTTCTCGCCATTCGCGACGCGGCGGCCTTCCTGCGTTGGGCACCGGCCTCGAGCGGCAACCCGTGCGCCGGGGAGATCGATCGCGCCTACCTCTACGGGCAATCGCAGAACGGCCGGTTCATCCGGCACATGCTCCATCTCGGGTTGGACGAGGACGAGCAGGGGCGAGTGGTGTTCGATGCCGTATGGAACCATATCGCCGGCGCGCGCCGGGGCGAATACAACATGCGCTTCGGCCAGCCTTCGCTGATGTCGAGCCGCTCGCTCGCGATGCTGCCCCCCTTCGCCGATGTCGACCTTTTTGCCTGCGTACGACGGCGCGGCTGGCCGGTGCGCGGATTACGATCGTCATCGATATAGGTTTTGGCGACGCGATCGAACCTGGGATCGAGGAAATCAACCCGCCGGTAATGCTAGATCTTTCCGCACCCCGCCTGCGCGTGTACCCGCGGGAAACGGTTGTAGCGGAAAAAATATCAGGCAATGGTTTTGTTCGGTCTTGCCCACAGTCGAATTAAGGATTTGTGGGAGCGAATTGCCCGAGACACCTTGTCTGCGCGGAGTTTGCTTTCGAGATCTATCGAGATGTATCGGCGGGATGCGGAGTTTTCTGACGGTAAATACTTCTCCTTCAGTGCATTCAGGGATTCAGGATGGGTACCCGAGCGCGCGCTATGCCGGCGCAGGGATCAGAGCTTCTGCACCAGCCAGTCGGCGATGTAGTCGGTGCCCACCTGGCGATTGTCGGCCTGGCAATGCTCGGCGCCCCCGTCGTCTTCACCGAACACCTTGAGCGTCTTGTCGCGCGCGCCGACGGCCGAGTACAACTGCTGCGCCACCCCCAGGGTCGACAGGCGGTCGTTCGCGCCGTGGCAGATCAGCGTCGGGCACTCGATGCGCTCGGCCACGCCGGCCAGAGTGTACTTCTCGAGCTTCACCATCGCGGCGTCCATGTCGGCAACGCCCAACACCCAGGGAACCTGGAAATGCGACGCCGCCATGCTGTTTCCAGGCGCGGACTTCATCGCCTCGCGCCGCTTCACCCAGGTGGCGTGATAGTCGAACAAGGCGCCCCAGGCCACGCAGGCGCGATAGCGCTTCTCGTAAGCGGCGACGCGCGGCGCATAGTAGCCCCCCAGGCTGTAAGCCACGATCCCGATCCGGGCAGGATCGACGTCGGCACGCGCGGCGACGAACTCGTAGGCGGCCGTGCCCGCGAGCTCGTAATCGTATCGGGAGAAAATATTGCGCAGGCGCAGTGACTCGCCCTGGCCCGGCCCGTCGATAGCGAGCGTATGGAAGCCGCGGAACGCGAACTCCACGCCTGCGAACAGCACGCTCATCTCCTTGCAGTTGTCGAGGCCGTCAAACAGCACGATCGTCGGTGCTCGCCCTTTGGCCACTGGTGACTTCATGAAGTAGGCGGCGAGCGCCGTGCCCTCGTACGGCACGTCGACCCTCTCGACGTTTCGATGCCGGCGTTTCAGTCCTTCGTGAGCGCAGCGCAGGCTCTTGCGATAGATGTCGAGCTTCTGCTCGCCCGGCGGCAGCATGCGCTCGCCGGTGTAGTAGTACATGCCGGCGCGCAGATAGTAGTTGCCGGCCGTGGCGTCCCTGCCGTCGGCTGCCGCCGCATCGGCAGTGCGCTCCAGGCGCTCGCCCATGGCCGTCCATTCCTGCCACCAGGCCTCGGGCTCGCTCGATCGCGCGTGCAGGCGCTGGATCACCTGGTCGATCTCGCCTAGCGCGACCGCGCCGTAAGGCGCCATGCCCTTGGTGATCGAGCTCGCGTTCGACCACTGGTAGTTATCCGGAAAGCTGTCGATCCAATTGCCGCGATAGAACATTCGAGACTCCTACTGTATTTTCAGGCCTTGTTCCTCTATCACCTTCACCAGCACGCTCTGCTCTTGCAGCATCTCAGCGCGAAACTGCGCCGGCGTGTTGGCAGCAAGCTCGTAACCGTCGCGCGCCACGCGTTTGACGACCTCGGGCGAGCGCATGATCCGCACGACCTCCGTGTTGATCCTGTTCACCAGCGCATCGGGAAGGCCAGCAGGTCCGAGCATGCCGAGCCAGGTGAGAACTCCTTCGAGCCCGCGCACGCCAGCCTCGGCCGCTGTCGGTACATCCGGCACGGCCGGAGACCGCGACTTGCCGGTGATGGCGAGGCCACGCAGCTTGCCCGCGATCACCAGCGGGTGCGACGTGCCGATGTTGTCGAAGCGATATTGTGCCTCGCCGGCGACGACGGCAAGCTGTGCCGGCGCCGCGCCTTTGTACGGAATGTGCGTCGCCTTGATGCCGGTCGCGGCATTGAACAGCAGCGCAGCGACATGACTATAGCCGCCTTCACCCGAGCTCGCATAGTTCAATTTGCCGTCGTTCGCCTTGGCGTAGGTGATGAACTCGGCCAGGGTGCGCGCGGGAATTGACGGATGGATGATGAGATAGAGCGGGAAGCGTACCGCTATGGAAATAGGTGTGAAATCCTTGATCGAATCGAACGGCGGGGTCGAACGCAGCAAGGGACCAAGCACGTGCCCGGTGTTCGACGTGAACAGCAGGGTGTAGCCGTCGGGAGTCGCCTGGCGAACTGTCTGCGTTCCGATGATGCCGGTCGCACCCGGGCGGTTGTCGACCACGACGGTCTGGTTCCAGGCGGACGTAAGCTCGCGCGCAAGCAAGCGAGCATAATTGTCGGTCGAGCCACCCGGCGGGAACGGGACGATCAATCGTATGGGGCGCGAAGGAAAGTCCTGCGCGCTGATCGTTGGACCGGAGAGAGGCAGTAGAATTGCGAGAATCCAGCGCATCATCGATCGCTACCTTTCTTTCGATGTAAACGGACCGCGTTCGCAGAACGCCGTCTTGCTTATGCCGAATCATCGGCCGCTTCGGGCCGCGTGTCATGCCGCTCGTGGTCGTCCGTAAGGCCTGGTCACCACCAGCGATATCGGAGCGAAATCGCGTTCGAGGTTGTAGGGCAACTTGGCGCGCACCGCCGTCTGCGCCGTATCCGCCGCCGTGATCAGCAGCAGGGTATAGCCGTCCGGGGCCAATGTGACGACTCGTTCGGTTGCGATCTCGCCGCCGGCGCCGGTGCGGTTCTCCACGATCACCTGCTGACCGAGCTCCTCGGATAGTTTTTGCGCGAGGATACGTGCAACGGTGTCCGTCCCGCTGCGATACCTTCTTCCATGGCCGGTCTCCACTGAGGTTGCTGACGACTCGTTCTCAGCATGTAGCTCTGTGCGCCTTGGCGCGCAACCCACGTCGCCGGAGACCGGCCTCCTCAACTCAACACGACCATCGTGTCTAGGCGCCGGCAGCGCGGAAGGCTGCGCCCAACCGCGCCGCCAAGGCGTCGAGTTTCTTGTCCATCGTCCAGAGAAGTGTGTCCCGAGTGAGAAGAACGGAGGCGAGTAACGCAACGTCTACGGCGCCGCAGCCCGAACCATGGAAATGCTCCCTCTCGATCAGGGCAAGTATCTCGTCGGTTGTCGCGCTGACGGTCTGCCGCAGTTTTCGAAGATCGCCGATTGTGCGCTCGCGCGGTGCCGGTGGCGTTCCGCAAGCGAGTTCGAGAACGATGAGCGGATGGCACAACACCTGATCCATCGCGACCAGCGATTGAAGCAATGGATTGGCGCGGCGGAAATGTGCGACCCAGACCGAAGTGTCTGCAAGTATCAGGCTCACGGGGTCGGAGCTTCCGCCGGCCGCCTACGAGGAATGTCCTTCATCTTGGGGGCCTTTCCGCCCAAGTCGGCAAGCCGTTTGCCGGCTTGCACTCGCACGAACACCTTGATCGCTTCGCGAAACAGGTCGCCCTTGTCCATTTCGGGATCAGCGAGCTCAAGCGCTCTCTGATAGAGCTCATCATCGATGGTTACTGTGGTTCTCATGTGCAGCCTCGCGGTCATCAAATGTGATGCATGATAGCATCAAACTTGCCGATACATGGTTACCACTATGAAGCTGCCGGCGAACCGTGGTGAGTAATTGTAGGGCGATCGTCCGGAACAACGGAGCATTCGAGTGAACGACCAGTTCCGCGTCTGCTTCCGCTGGACAGGAAGCGATGCCTAAGACGTCGAGATCGTGGACTACCGCTGAAGCAGAATGACATGGGCAGAAAACTCAAGCCCGTGTCGCCTGGCGAAATGCCTGCCGAGGAAATCCTCAAGCCGCTGGGCATGAGCAACTACCGGCTGGCCAGGGAGATCGGCGTGCCCGCCCAGCGAATCGGCGAGATCGTAGCCGGCAAGTACGCCGTCACCGCGGACATCGATCTGCGGTTGTGTCGTTTCTTCGTCTTTCTGATGGCTGATGGCTGATGGCTGATGGCTGCGGCTGCAGGCTGACTATGACACTGAGGGCGGGAAAGCTGCACTCGTGAAGACGCTGACGAAAATCAAACCGTGGAAGGAAGCGACGGAGCACACGGCAGATGCGCACTGATCCGCTGCGCGACGTTACGGTAAAAAAATCGCGCGAAGGCTTCTACGCGACAATACCTTAGATCA